>CAISXI010000050.1 GCA_903889425.1 uncultured Roseiflexaceae bacterium
ATGGCCAAATTGGCGGGCATGAAATATTTCGTCATCACCACCAAGCACCACGACGGCTTTTGTTTGTGGCCCACCAAACACACCGACTACTGCATCAGCAATACCCCCTACCAACAAGATTTGATTGGCCAGACGGTCGAGGCCTTCCGCGCCGAAGGCATCAAAGTCGGTTTCTACTATTCGCTGATCGACTGGCATCACCCCGAATTCACCATCGACAAAATCCACCCCATGCGCAACAACGCTGCCGAACGTGCCAAAAACCCGCTGCGCGATATGCGTAAATACGCCAAATACATGCGCGACCAAGTGCTCGAGCTCTGCACTCAGTACGGCAAAATCGACCTGTTTTGGTTCGATTTTTCGTACCCCGGCGAAGACGGCAAAGGCCACACCGATTGGGAATCTGAGGAATTGTACGCCATCGTGCACGAACTCCAACCGCACGCCTTGGTCGACAACCGCCTCGATTTACCCGACGTCGGTGACTTCGTCACCCCCGAGCAATTCCAGCCCGCAGGCGGACTCAAGGACGCCAACGGCAAGCCGGTAGTGTGGGAAGCCTGCCAAACCTTTAGTGGCTCGTGGGGCTATTACCGCGACGAACATACCTGGAAGAGCGTCGATTTGCTCATCCGCATGTTGTCTGACGGCGTTAGCAAGGGTGGTAATCTGCTCCTCAACGTGGGTCCCACCGCCCGCGGTTTGTTTGATGCCCGGGCCAGCGAGCGCCTCGAAGGGATGGGTGCGTGGATGCAATTGCATAGCCGATCGATTTATGGCTGTGTGGCAGCCCCTGCGCACTTTGTCACCCCCACCGATTGCCGCTATACCTACAACCCCACCACCAATCGGCTTTATTTGCACATCTTTGCGTGGCCCTTCCGTGACATCTACTGCCCCGGCTTGGCCGAGTACATCGACTACGCCCAATTCCTGCACGACGGTAGCGAAGTCCACTTCGGTGAAGTAAGCGAGGCCTCGTGGTCGGGGATGGCCGGCAATGCCAGCCAGACCCCAATCGCTATCCAAGTGCCCATCATCCGCCCCGATGTGGCCGTCCCCGTCATCGAAATATTTTTGAAATAACCAAAACCTGCCCGGCCGTGACGTGCTCTCCTTTGTGACAGCGCGTCACGGCATCGTTTATAATGGAAAAAATTTGTCTGCGAGGAATACCCCATTATGAGCATTCATCCCACGGCCACCCTCATGCCAGGGGTATATATCGAACCAGGCGTCACCATCGGCGCCAACGTCACCATTGGTGCCAATACCGTTGTGTTGGCACCTGTACGCATCGAAGCCGACACCTGGGTCGGCGCCAATGTCACCATTAGTGGCGACATCATCGTCGGCACCCGCGCCCAAATCAATCATGGCGCCGTGGTGACGGGCTCTGTGCCCCCCAAAGCCGTAGTGATGGGTAATCCCGCCAAAATCGTCGGTTATGTCGACACACCCCTCTACCAGACCGGTCACGCCCAAACCAAAGTCACCACCACCACCATTACGCCCAGCAATGTGGCAGGAGTGGCGCTCTACAACCTCAAATTTGTGCCTGACATGCGTGGTGCCTTGTCGGTGGGTGAATTCGGGCGCGACGTGCCGTTTACGCCCCTGCGCTATTTTTTGGTACTGGGTGTCCCCACCGCCGAAACCCGCGGCGAGCATGCCCACATCGCCTGCCATCAGTTTTTGATTGCCGTCACCGGCAGCGTAGCCGTGGTGGCCGACGACGGGGTCAATCGCCAAGAATTCATCCTCGACAAACCCCAAATCGGCCTTTATTTGCCGCCGTTGACATGGGGTATCCAATACCGCTATTCACATGATGCCGTGCTGTTGGTGTTTGCGTCTGATTATTACGACGCCGATGACTATATTCGCGACTATACTGATTTTGTTGATTATGTAAAAAAACACCCCCGCGCGGGGTGAATAAACTAGCCCCGTCCGCGCTGATACCCACCAGCGCGGACGGGGTGTTTTTATTTGGTGCGGTAGCCATCGGGGTGGCTTTGGTGCCATTCCCAGGCGCTGCCAATGATTTGGTCGATAGTGGGATAGCGTGGTTCCCACCCCAATTCCTCGCGGATTTTTTTGGCAGAAGCAATCAATATCGCCGGATCTCCCGGGCGACGCGCGCCAATCGTACACGGGATGGCATGGCCGGTAATCCGGCGGGCCGCTTGTACCACTTCGAGGTTGGTAAAGCCGTCGCCATTGCCGAGGTTGTATTTGCGGCTCCCGAGGCGGGCAATCCCGTCGAGTGCCAAAATATGGGCTTGGGCCAAGTCGACGATATGCACATAGTCGCGCACACAGGTACCGTCACGGGTAGGGTAATCACCACCAAACAAGGTAATCGACTCGCGTTGCCCCAAGGCCACTTGCAACACTACCGGGATCAAGTGCAGTTCGGGGGTATGATCTTCACCACGATTATGAGTACCACCGGCCGCATTGAAGTAGCGCAAGCAGGCATATTTGAGGCCATGAATCCGCTCGTACCAATGCAAGGTGCGCTCGAGGATGTATTTGGATTCACCGTAGGGCGAGCCAGGCACGATGGTGTTATCGGGCTCAATCGGCATGCTATCCGGTTTTTCAAACAGATTGGCCGTCGACGAGACAATCACGCGCCCCACCCCCGCTGCCACCGCCGCATCGATGAGATTGACCCCGGCTACGGTGTTGTCACGCAGGTATTTGGCGGGGTTTTGCATGCTTTCACCCACCAACGTGTATGAGGCAAAGTGCATCACGGCGTCGATACCGGTGTGTTGGGCAAAGATGGTTTTGACGGCATCCATATCGGCCAAATCAGCCTGGACGAACTGTGCATCGGGGTGGACTGCTTCGCGGTGGCCTTGGTACAAATTATCAACCACGACTACATCGTGCCCAGCGGCGACGAGCTCAGCGGTAGCGACACTTCCAATATAGCCGGCTCCACCCGTTACGAGAATTTTCACTGTAGTGCTCCTGAATCAACGCGCAATCAACTGTAAATCGCGCCAAAAACCGGGATACGACACATCTACCGCATCCGTACCTTGAATCGTCGTCGATCCAGTTGCCACCAGCGACGCCACCGCCCATGCCATCGCCAAGCGATGGTCACCGTGGCTAGCCAGCGTCGCGCCGTTGAGGGCGCCCCGCCCCGTAATCAACATGCCGTCATCCGTTGCCTCAGCCGTCACACCCATGGCATGCAAGGCAGCAACCACCGTGGCAATCCGGTCGGTTTCTTTGGCCTTGAGCTCTTGGGCATCGGCAATCACGGTTTGCCCGTGCGCCATGGCGGCAGCCACGGCCAGCACCGGGATTTCGTCGATGAGATGGGGGATAATCGTCCCCCGAATCGTCGTTGCCTGCAATGACGACGAGCGCACCGTCACATCAGCCACCGGTTCGCTACCTTCGGTACGGGCATTGCTGATGGTAATCTGGGCACCCATGGCCGTGAGTACCTCGAGGGCACCGATGCGAGTCGGGTTCATGCCCACACCCGTAGTGGTGATTTCGGCATTGGGGTGGATGGCCGCTGCCACCCACCAAAAAGCCGCCGACGAGGGGTCGCCCGGCACCCGCAACGACAAGGCATACGGCAACACAGGGTGTGCCGGTGGACTCAAAGTGACGGTAGTGCCATTGGTGCGGATGTCGATTCCCATGCCCGCCAGCATCAGCTCAGTATGATCACGGCCGTCGGTGCGCCCAGTCAGAGTCAACACATCGTCGCCCGACAAAGCAGCCAGCAACAAGGCACTTTTGACTTGGGCCGAGGCAATCGGCAACTCGTAGGCACCACCGTGGATAGTAGCCCCCCGCACACTCAATGGCGCCAAGGCGCCATTGTTGCGGCCATCGAGCTGGGCACCCAGCGCCCGCAACGGGTCGATGATGCGCCGCTGTGGTCGCGAACGGAGCGAGGCATCACCCGTCAAGACGGCATATTTGCCTGCTTGCCCCGCAAGGAGCCCCGTCAACAGACGTAACGTGGTACCCGAATTCCCGCAATCGAGGACGTCATTCGGCTCGCGCAAACCACGTAACCCCACACCATGTACCGTGACCGTGTCACCATGGTGGTCGATTTGCACCCCCATCGCCCGGAAGCAGGCAATCGTCGACAGACAATCTGCCCCCGGCAAAAAGTGGGTGATATGCGCAGTACCTTCGGCAATCGCATTGAACATTACCGCCCGGTGCGAAATCGATTTGTCACCGGGTACATCAAGAGTGCCACGAAGCTGTGGAACTGACGCAAGCCGCATATCAGACATAGCAGTCGTTATCCTTGGGCCTCTGGGGCAACCACTAATTTATAGCCAAAGCCACGCACCGTCACGAGATATTTGGGCAGGGCCGGGTCGATTTCGATCCGTTGACGCACCCGATACACCAGTGCATCGATAGCATTGAAGTCGTAGACTTCATAATCCCAAATCGCTTTGGCGATTTCTTCTTTGCTAATGACATGGAGTTGGCGTCGGTACAACAGATACAACAATTGGAATTCTTTGACAGTCAAAGGGGGATCAAGTAATGCCCCTTTGATGTGGACAGTTTTGGCATCGTCATCGATGGCAATATCACTATCAACAGGCACCGGTTTGAAGGTAAACAATGGCAAATTGCCACGCTGGGTGGCTTCGGGATCAACAAAAATAATCTCGCTCGCACCGATAATCACGATATCATCACTTTTGAGGCGATACGCATCGGCAATCACTTCGCCATTGACATAGGTGCCATTGGTGCTTTGGAGGTCACGCACAACATACCCGATCGTGTCACGCTCGAGGGTCGCATGCCGGCGAGATGCCAATGGATGCGCAATCACAATATCGTTTTGTTGATCACGACCGATGGTAATAATGTCGCGATGCCATTCAATTTGGACCTCGACGGATTCAGGGTGACGAATGCGCAAACGCGGAACCGGGCTGGCATTCATTGCTTCATCCTTCCATTTCAACAACGCACAACTGTGCCTATTAACAATATCCATACTGAAATTACGTATGGTACAATACACTCACTAATGCGGATTATACCATACCGCCTAAGTAGGAGTATGTAACGCAGTGTTCAATTTGGTTGGTCGACGCATCGATCGCTACAAAATACAAGCAGAAATTGGCCGTGGTGGCATGGCACGCGTCTATCGCGCCCTCGACACTATTTTGGGGCGGCAAGTTGCGCTCAAAGTACTCTCGCCACAACTCGCCAACGATCCCGAATTTTCGGCACGCTTCCGGCGTGAAGGCAAAATCGTCGCTGCGTTGCAGCATGCACATATCGTCACCTTGTTTGATGTCGGCGAGTCTGAAGGTATTCAATACCTCGCCATGGACTTCATCGATGGACGCAGTGTCTATGCGGTCATTCGCGAACGCGACGCACTCCCCGGCGAAACCGTCGCAATCATTATTCGGGCTGTGGCGTCAGCACTCGACTATGCCCATAGTCGCGGTGCGATTCACCGTGACATCAAACCCCAAAATATTTTAATTGACACCAACGGGCGCATCTTGCTCACCGACTTCGGGATTTCATTATCAAATGACGACGAATCTGGTCGGCTTACCCGTACCGGATTGTTCATGGGAACCCCCGAATACATGTCACCCGAACAAGTATCGGGCACTGTGGTGGATTACCGCACCGACCTCTATTCGTTGGCGATTACTGCCTACGAAATGTTTAGCGGTGAAATCCCCTTCCGGGGCAATACCCCCGACTTAATCGTCGCCCATGCCCAAAAAATCGCCCCCCCGCTCCCGACCCAACTCAATGGCCTCCCCGATACATTGATTGACATACTCGCCAAAGCACTCGCCAAAGACCCTGCGGAACGCTACCAAAGTGGGCTAGCGTTTAGTATGGCGATTGACGCCGCCTTTGCGCAGTTACCCACCAACACCGTATCCGCTGCATTAGTGGCAGGGCTTGCGCAATCGCGCGACGCGTCACCTAAAGCCACGCGTGCGATTGAGTCCGATGACGGTGTCACCACCAACCCCACCTTCCAACCGGCACCGACGCTCAATACATCCACCCAACCACGCCGGCGCAATCTCCCCGAAGCACGTAGCAATCTCCCTCATCGTCCACTTGTACGCGCCCAAACAATCCCGCTCAATTTCATATTACCCATTGGGATTGGACTAGTCATTACGTTTTTGATTCTCATCAATACGACGTTTTCAACGGCCAATTCTGCAGATACCGCGACCCCTACCGCAACGCCTACCGTAACTGCAACGGCTTCAGCGACCCAAACTAGTGTGCCAAGTGCCACCAGTGAACCACTCATTATTATCATCCCTACCGAAACTGCAGTCGTAGCAACTCCTAAGCCCAAAGCCACCAAAATCAAATTTACCGCCACTGCGATACCCGTCGTCGTCAATACCGACACGGCAATTCCTGCAACTGCGACACCAATACCCAATACCGCGACGATTCCACCTACCTTCACCCTCACCAATACATTTACGCCAACGATGTCACACACCCCCAGTCGCACACCGACCCCCAGTAACACCAAAACTGCCGTCAGTACGAATACCACTGCACCCACCATTACGGCAAGCACGGTGCCAAGTGCGACCGAAACCCCCGTCCCGAGTGCAACTCCCATCCCTCCCACCGCCACCACCGTGCCCACCGGCACCCCCCCATGATAACCCTCCCTGGGCTCCTGCAAGTCCGTTTACGCGCTGCATTACACCAACACCCCAGCCGTGATTGGCGTAATGCAGCCCAAGATTTGAGCGCCCGCTACCGCAGCCCCCGTGACGGTACCCCCCTCATCCGCACCGCCATCGATGCCCTGGCCTATAGTGCCATGCTCATGCCTGCCACCTATGCCCAAATCTATGGCGCACTCAGTCAAACCATCCAACGCGCCCCACTACCCTGCACCAGCCTACTCGACATCGGTAGTGGCCCCGGCACTGCCAGCTGGGTCGCCCAACAACTCTGGCCGCAGTTACAATCGATTACTGCCGTAGAGCGCGATACGCATCTGCAAGCGATCGCCCATATGCTCTATACCGATAGCCAACTCCCCCCCACCACCTTCCTCAACCAAGACATCACCACCTGCCCCGATTGGCAACCCCACGACATCGTCATCATTGCCCATGTGCTCAACGAACTCTCACCGGCCCAGCAACAGGCCGTGATTGCCAAAGCCTGGCGCGCCACCACCCAGCTACTGGTGATTATCGAACCGGGCGCCGCTGATTTCGCCCCCGTCATCCAAGCCGCCCGTAGCCAACTCACCAGTGCTGGCGGCACAATTGTGGCGCCCTGTACACACCAAGGGGTCTGTCAATTACACAATGCCTGGTGTCACTTTGGCCAAAAAGTATCCCGACCCGACTTCCAACGCCTGGCGCGGGGTGCCGAAATGGCCTGGGAAGAGGCCAAATACAGCTTTGTCTCCATCAGTCGCACGCCCATAGCCCAACACGGGCTACGCATCATGCACGACCCCCAGCGTGCCAAAGGGTACATTGATGTGGTAGGATGTGATTATACCGGTGTCCACACGCATCGCATACCCAAACGCGACACGCTTCGCTATAACGCACTGCGACATGCGACCTGGGGCAATTGGATCGCACTTACAGCAAAGGAAGAATCATGACTACCACCGCCGTTGGCATCATCGGATGCGGCAACATTAGTAGCATCTACCTCAAAAACCTGCATCAACGCTTCCGCGGCATCACTGTCGCCGCCGTGGCCGACATCGACGTCGAACGCGCCCAAGCCCGGGCCGCCGAATTCGGCGTCGCCAAAGGATGTAGCGTCGCCGAATTGCTGGCCGATCCCGCGATTTCGATTGTTATCAATCTCACCATCCCCGCCGCCCACGGCGAAGTCGCCTTGCAAGCTATCGCTGCCGGCAAATCGGTCTACAACGAAAAGCCCCTCGCCGTTGCTCGTGCCGACGCCCAAAAAATGCTCAGCGACGCCAAAGCCAAAGGCGTGCGCGTCGGTGGTGCCCCCGACACCTTCCTCGGTGCCGGTCTGCAAACCTGCCGCAAACTCATCGATGACGGTTGGATTGGTACCCCCATCGGCGCCACCGCCTTTATGATGGGTCGTGGTCCCGAAGCCTGGCACCCCAATCCCCACTTTTTTTATCAACCCGGCGCCGGCCCCATGTTTGATATGGGTCCCTATTATCTGACCGCCTTGACCACCCTGCTCGGGCCCATCACCCGGGTCAGCGGCTCGGCCCAGATTTCGTTTGCCGAACGCACCATCACCAACAACATTCAATACGGCGAAAAAATCCCCGTCAACACTCCTACCCACGTCGTCGGCGTGCTCGACTTCGCCAAGGGTCCCGTGGCCAGTATCATCACCAGCTTTGATGTGTGGCATAGCACCTTGCCCTGGCTCGAAATCTACGGCAGCGAAGGCACCATGCTCGTGCCCGACCCCAACAACTTTAGCGGTACCATCAAAATCCGCCGCGGCGGCGATGATACCTGGCGCGAAATGCCCCTCAGCCACAGCTTTGCCGACAATAGCCGCGGCCTCGGTGTGCTCGACATGGCCGTCGCCATCCAAGAAAACCGCCCCCACCGCGCCTCGGGTGAATTGGCCTACCATGTGCTCGACATCATGCACGCCATCCACGACGCATCCCGCGAAGGGCGCCACATCATGCTCAGCAGTGGCCCCGACCGCCCCGCCCCCATGCCCATGGGTCTCGACAACAAAGGATTCTAGTCCACACGGTAGCACCAGCGTCGTGACAAGGGATCCTCCTTGTCACGACGTTTTTGTATCTCCCCAAGGAGCGTTATGATTGTTGGCATCCATCATATCGGCATCAATGTGCGCGATCTCGATCAGGCCCTCAGCTTTTTTACGACTGCCGGCATACCTGTCGCCCACCATGACCATCACGCTGTCTGGCTCCAAGCCCCCAATGGCTTTGTGCGCATCCAATCCGCACCCCATGCCGTACATACTCCCACCCCCATTTATGCGGCGGGCATCAGCCATATCTGCATCCAGACACCCCACATCCATGCCGCCCTCGACCCCCTGCTCGCCCACGGCTACCACGCCAATTCAGCCCCCGTCGACCTCAACACCGGTCATCGTTATGTCTACATACA
>CAISXI010000051.1 GCA_903889425.1 uncultured Roseiflexaceae bacterium
GGCGGCGATGGCGGCTTGTTCGGTCATAAACAGCGCCATGATGCGGTTGAGGAAGCGTTGGGCGCCGGCCACACCTTCATCCGTCCATTCCATGCTGTTTTCGGGCGGGGCTGCAAACAGCACCACGATGCGAGCCACGTCCGAGCCGTATTGGCGCACAAATGGTCCTACGGGGATGCCGTTGCCGGCGCTTTTGGACATGGTGATGGGGCCACTGACGGCTTCCCAGCCCTTGCTGTCGTCGCCTTCGATGGTATAGCCGTGGGCTTTGATGGCTTGGCGAGCGGCGGCCATGCTGAGTACGCCACTCGGCAATTCGTGTTTGCGGCGTAATTCTTCGGGGAAGGTGACGCCGTCGCCGGTGCCTTCCAAGCTGGTGCGCACGCGCCGTTGTACCATCCCTTGGGTAAACAAGGCTTGGAAGGGCTCGTCGTAGGGCACTAAGCCTTCGTCAAACAAGACTTTGGTGATGAAGCGTGAATAGAGCAAGTGCAAAATGGCATGCTCGATACCGCCGATATATTGATTGACGGGCATCCAGCGTTTGATGCGCTCTTGGGCAAAAATCTCTTGGTCGTTTTGGGCATCGGCATAGCGCAAGAAATACCACGACGAATCGACAAAGGTATCCATCGTGTCGGTATCACGGATGGCGGGCTGGCCGCTCACCGGGTCGGTGGTATTGACCCAATCGGTAGCTGCAGCCAACGGTGATTTGCCTCTGGGCAGATAATCGTCAACCTTGGGTAATTCGACGGGCAAGCGGGTGTCTGGCACCATGCTGCCGTCGGCCAAATAAAGCATGGGGATTGGCGCACCCCAATAGCGTTGCCGGCTAATCAACCAGTCGCGTAAGCGGTAAGTGGTCGTGCCTTTGCCTTTGCCTTGTTGATTGAGCCAAGTAATGGCCGCTTTGACGCTTTGGCCATCACCTTTGCCGGCCGGGATGCCGTCGAGTGGCCCCGAATTGACCATCACGCCGTCACCTGCCCAGGCTTCGGTCATGGTAGTCCCTGCCAGGTTGCCCCCATCGGGTTGGACGACGACCACAATGTCGAGCCCGAATTCTTTGGCAAAGGCAAAGTCGCGCTCGTCGTGGGCCGGGACGGCCATGATGGCGCCAGTGCCGTAGCCCATCAACACATAATCGGCGATCCAGATGGGAATCTGGGCGCCGTTGACGGGGTTGGTGGCGTAGGCCCCAATAAAGACGCCGGTTTTTTCGCGGGCAGTACTGGCGCGGTCGATTTCTTTGGTCAAACGCGCTTTGGCAATATAGGCATCAACGGTGGCTTTTTTGGCGGGGTCGGTCAGGTTACTGACCAAGGGGTGCTCGGGGGCCAGCACCATAAAGGTGGCGCCCCACAAGGTATCGGGCCGGGTGGTAAAGACCACCAAGTCCCCTTGGGTGGTGGCGAAACTGACTTCGGCGCCCTCGCTTTTGCCGATCCAGTTGCGTTGCATGGTTTTGACTTGCTCGGGCCAATCGGTGAGCGTGTCGAGGTCGACAAGTAGGCGTTCGGCGTAATCGGTGATTTTGAAAAACCACTGGTCGAGCTCGCGTTTTTCGACTTTGGCGCCACTGCGCCAGCTCCGACCTTCGCCATCGACCTGCTCGTTGGCCAGCACCGTTTGGTCGACGGGGTCCCAATTGACCCACGATTTCGCGCGGTAGGCCAGTCCCCGTTTGTAGAGCAATTGGAACAACCACTGCGTCCAGCGGTAATAATCGGGGGCGCAGGTAGCCAGCTCGGCGCTCCAGTCATACATGATGCCGGCAATGGCGAGTGAGCCTTTGGATTCGGCGATGTTGCTATAGGTCCAATCGGCAGGATTGATGCCGCGTTTTATGGCGGCGTTTTCGGCGGGTAAGCCAAAGGCGTCCCAGCCAAAGGGGTGGAGCACGTCGTAGCCCCGTGATACGTAGTAGCGCGTCAATACATCGCCGATGACGTAGTTTTTGAGATGGCCAATATGCAGGTCACCACTGGGGTAGGGGAACATTTCGAGGATGTAGCGGCTTGGGGCACCAGGGCGCCGACCAGCGTTGAAGATACCTTGTTTTTCCCAAAATTCACGCCATTTGGGTTCGATTGCCGGATCAAAACGATCGCGTTTGCTGTCAGACATACTGTCCTCCATGATAAAAAACCTCCCCCGTGATGCGGGAGAGGTGCAAGTTGCTTGTGCGGGGTACGTCGCGCCTCTACCGGTTACACGCCAAACCCGCTCGGCGGGTTGGTAGGGGTAGTAGTGGTAGGAGGCGACGCATGAATACCATGACGGAATTATCCTATGGAAAAATTGGAAACCTTCACTGTCTGCAAGTATAGTTTAGGGATTAGATGCTTGTCAAATAGTATGATAGCAACAGCAATCTCCGAATTTCCGGAGATTCGGATTAGGCACATATTTCATCAATTTGCACCGCCGAATGGCAGCGGGTATCGACACCAGCTCATTCAATATGCGTTGTCGCTACATTACGCAGTATTACCACTATCCCAGCGATTGGCAAAATGAGTGGCATAAATAGATAGCCAGCGCCGTAATGCGACCAGGCGGTGGCGTATCCAAATGGGTAAAAAAATTCATAGGTACCCACAACAATGACCCCGATGAGCTCAATGATGAGTCCCCATTGCAGTGCGCGCCTCCAGCCATGCCAGGCCCAATAGGCAATCAATAGATACAATAGTCCGGCGCCCGCAGAGAGATGGGTTGGTAGGTGATCGCCAATGCGTGTCGCATATTGCCAGGCAGCGCGACTACAGATGGCGAGTGCCCAAAAGGTATAGAGGGCGGTGAGCCCAGGGTAGCGAATATCCATGCACATTCTTTCTTGGTGGTATCGGCATGTGACGCCGTAAATAAGCGAATCCAAAGCATTTTGTAATCTAATCCCGAATACGTTCGTCATCATACCGTATATTATATTATTGTAATAAATGTAGTCGTGACGTAGTGTGTGATGGGTTGTAGCATGGCATCTTCGTCGTTTTTGTGTGCAGTTGGTACCGGCAAAATCGCCAAGCAAGGGATTGCGCGTAAAGGAATATTGCTCGATCGTGCCGCACGGCAAGGGATTGCCGTGCCTGCGAGTATGGTGTTGCTTGATGATGCTTGGCGTTATGCGCGGAGCCACGATTTGTTGGCTGGTCGGACCGATGCGTTGACCCCTCGTGATGCCAATGAATTCATCCAAGCACTTGGTATTTTTCATGCCTTGTCGACACTCGGTGCCCGAGTGGCGGTGCGGGCATTGTTTTTTAGTGAACAGCAGATTGAATCTGCATCTGATGGGGTCATCAAAAGTAAATTACGGATTGATCGTCGTGACCCGCAAGGCTTAGCCACGGCGATTTGTGCGGTGTGGTCTACGGCGCACCGTGATGGTTCGATTACGCGCCGTGACCTGTTGTTGACCACCATGATTGATGCCCAACATGCCGGGATTGCGGTGAGTGAATCAGCCTATGCGGATGATTTGGTGAATTTCACGGCGAGCTCAGGCGAGCAACTCGTGCGCGGCCAGATATCGGGGATGACATTGACGCTGCCGCGCATTACCAAAGGCGAATCCCACACTGCCGCATTGCCTTTTGCGCAACGCCTGCAACATCTCTTGCGCCAGATCCGCGCGGTGTTTGGTGACCAGCCATGGGAAGTAGAATGGGCTGATGATGGCACGACCTGTTGGTTGATCCAATTACAGACATTGGTTCATTCCCCGCGCCGTAATGAACGCTTTGGGAGTGGCGAAATTCGCGAAGCGATGCCTGATTTGCCGTCGTATTTTATGGCGCAACTCTATCGTGGGGCGAGTACTGATTTGTTTGCCTACTTCCGCCGATTTGATCAGCGTATCCCACCACATCGCCAATTTGTCGAAATATTTGCTGGCCGGCCGCGGTTTAACTACGGCATGATTGCTGATGTGTTCCGCAATTGGGGGTTATCTGGCAATATGGCTGCCGACCTCAATGATGCGGTATTAGTCGCTATCCCCTATGACAAATTCCGGGTGCGCCAACAATGGTGGTTGATGGTGAAATTGGCATGGGATTCGCTTCGACGTCCCCAATATACCGTGCATCAGCTCCGTTCGCTGTATACGCAAGCGAAACGATTTAATGGTGAAATTGATCTAATCATGATGGTTCTACACGAGGCAATTGTGCTTCACTATCATGCCGATATCGCCTTGGCGCGGATTATTGGTCCACTCGAATCATGGATGCGCCGGCGGCGGGTCTATGCCCAGTGGAGCAGTCGCTATCAATCATTGAATCGCGCCATCGTTGCTGATTTAGCACCAGTACGCACCTACCTCGCTACCCGCCCAGACATCACTGAGCTTTTGCGTCAACAATCAATGCCGAGTGATGCAGTATTTGCTGGCATGTGGGAAGAAATGTTGGCCCGTTATGGCCACCGGGGCGCCACCGAATCAGATATCGCCACGCCGCGCTATCGTGAGCAATCGAATGCCGTCATGCAAATCGTGCTCCAAGGCACCACCATGATTACGGCCAATCGCCATACACTGGCTAGTCTATTGGCGTGGCCCGTCTGGTTGGTGTTGCGCTGGGCGTTGACCAAACGCGACGCCATTCGTTCTGATGTGATGCGCATTTACGACCGTTGTCGGCGCGTGTTGCTCCAACAAGCGGCACATGCCGTCACTCGGGGGCATTTACGGCGTGCCGATATGATTTGGAATCTTAGCCCCGCTGAAATCGTGCGTATCTTTGCTGGCTGGCAGATGCCCGAAGCCATGTATGCGGCGCGTATTGCCCAAATCCAATACCAATCACAGCTGCAAGTACCGGCGCTGGTGATGCGCTATGACGATAGTGACCGCTGGCGTGCCGACAACGGCAACCTGCGGGCGTTGCTCGAAGGCCGCAGTATCAATGATGGCGTCGTCGAAGGGGTGACGTGGCGTTTGGCGCACCCTTCCCCATTTATGCCTGCCGGCCTTGATGCCCAACGCACAATTCTCGTCACCCGGGTCTTTGATGCCCAGTGGATCGAAGTCGCCCAACAATGCGCCGGCGTTATCCTCGAGCATGGAGGGGAATTGTCACATGGTGCGCGTATGTTGCGCACCCTTGGCATCCCGGCGATTTCGGCCGTACGTGGTGCCTATGATGCGCTGTCGACGGGTACGCCGGTCCGGCTAGTGGCGGGTTCTGGTTATGTCGAAATTTTGACGGCTAATGTGCGCTTATTACTCAGTGCCAACCAAACTGGATTGATATCTACGTATGACAAAGGAGTTTCTTGATTGTGATTGTCGTACTGCGTCGTCATATGTTTTTTTGGGTTGTGTTATTCGGCATTGTACTCTTGTGGGCTACTCCGCTGGTGTACCGCATTGATATCGGTAAATGGGATGCAGCGGTTGTGCGTTCGTTTTATGACAGTGAATACGGTGCTGGTACCACATTTCGATGGAGCAAACCGGCGTCGACATTAGCGGTGCCAGCGCTCGGTATTGGTGCGTATCAGATGAGTATCAATGCGAGTGCCGTGACTACGACTGCACTCGATATTACCGTGAATGGTATAACCAACACCGTGCTGGTGCAGCCAGGGTTTGCCCAATACACGGTACCGGTGGTTGTTCCGTTTGCTTATAGTGATGTCCTATCGGTGACGCTTACTGTTTCTCAGCCAATTACTCACGATCGGCGCACACTTGGTGTTGCCTTGGATGAAGTGCGATTTATTCCGTATGGATGGCATATTCCTTCATGGAGTAGTATTTGGTGGAGTTTGCTCGCGACTGGGATATTGACGTATTTGCTCCGCTGGAGCCGGGTTATCTGGATGTGGCGTTGGTTGGTTGCAAGTAGTCTTGTTGGCACAATCATTGTTATTCGGCATGGCGATGCGACAACAATATTTGAATTAATTACGCTGATTGGTGGCATTTCTTTCGTGAGTGCTCATTGTGTCCGTTTAACGCGGTATCAGCAACTTGGCATGCTGGCAATGGGAGTGGCTGTCGCAGTGGGTATGGTGGTATGGCATGGAATCGATGCATGGGCGCCACTTTGGCAGTTACTGTTTTTGTTGGGAAGTACAACGATTCTGCGTTTACGGCGATTTGTGTGGCGTGGAATTCGCCCATATCGCCATAGTGTATTTGGCGTAGCGTTGGTTTTTTGTGCAAGCCAAGCGTGGTTATTGGCTGGGATGAGCATGCTACTTGCAACGATGTATGTCGTTGGCAAACGGGTAGATCCCAATCGTGGGATG
Source organism: uncultured Roseiflexaceae bacterium (assembly GCA_903889425.1). Lineage (GTDB taxonomy): Bacteria > Chloroflexota > Chloroflexia > Chloroflexales > Roseiflexaceae > UBA965. The sequence goes on from CAISXI010000051.1 coordinate 6,268, forward strand.
GGACATGCGGTATTATTTGCCGGATATAGTCTTTTTCCGTTGCTCGATGCATGGTTAAGTGGCCGCGGTATTACACGTGGCCCACAAAAGCAAATGTTGCGCTATATCGGACTTGATTATTTGCGTGGTATTGCGATGCTAATGGTGTTATTCACGCACATGCCTACGGTGGTGCCATATACACCGGCATGGTTTTTTGAAACCTTGGCGTGGGTTGGCAAAATTTCAGTTGATGCTTTTTTTATTTTGAGTGGATGGTTAATTGGCGGGTTGATAATTAATGAAATTCCGCATTGGAAAAACACCCGCGCCCTAGGGTTGTTTTTGCATCGTCGTTGGGCGCGTACAATTCCAATCTATTGGTTCATGTTGGTTTTGGTCGCGCTCGGTGGTTGGGGTGGGGCTTCGATATCCCATATGGCCGAATATTTTGTATTTGTACAAAACATGTGGCATAACCACCCACCGTATTTATTAGTATCATGGAGCCTCTCCATTGAAGAATGGTTTTATTTGTTGACGGCATTGGGGATTAGTTTGATGGTGCGCTGGTATAAGCCCGAGCATGCATTATTTATTACATTGATGTTGTTGCTTATCGTTCCGAGTGTGCTACGGAGCTACTTGGCGATAACCACACAAAGTTCTTGGAATGACGTGTTGCGCCAATACGTACCATTGCGCATTGATGTGATTGGTAGCGGCGTCGCAATGGTATGGTGGTGGCGTACTTGGCCTAAACAAAACACCACACGCGCTCCAAAGTTGGTGATGTTGAGTATTGCGATGACGTTGGTGTATCTTGGAGTTGTGGTGTGGTTACGTCCAGATATCGACCGCGATGTATGGATCCGGGTTAGTCTGATTCCAATGACGGTGCTGGCGCTGGCACTGTGGTATCCATGGCTGTCCACGATTACACGGACTCACTTGTCGTGGCTCGGGCGCTTGGTGCAATGGATTGCGTGGATATCATACCCACTCTACTTACTCCATTATCCGTGGCGATTAACAATCGAAGGCTTGGTTGGTGCAATTGGGCGCAATCCAGTTGTTGATGTGATTGTGACGATTGGCTATCTTGTCGGCGCTGTATGGTTGGCAGGGCGCTGGCATGTTGAACTCGAGCAACCAATTATGAACTTACGGATACGCGCATAAAAAAATCCACCCGTTAAGGGTGGATAATTGGTGCCGATAGGTGGAATCGAACCACCGACCTAACGATTATGAGTCGTTCGCTCTAACCGCTGAGCTATATCGGCACAACAACGAAGCGAAGTATATCAGGTTGACATGCCAATGTCAAACCTGATTTGTGGTGTATTCATTAACTACCACTCATCAAAATCGGTGATAATAATGGTGGTACCAATAATAACGTGTATTCATTTGCTCCCAAAGGATTGGCAACATGCAACATATTCACCTTTTTTGGCAGGGACGCCGGCGCTATCTGACGATTGCCGTAATCATTGGAGTGGTATTTCTCTCTCGTTTGGGGGTATGGCAACTTGATCGCCACCTACAACGCATGACCAACAACCAACTGACTACCAGTCGTATGCAGATGACGGCACTGCCACTGGCGCAACTGGTGGCACTCCCCGCTGGCGAGCGCGACTTCCGCGGGGTGAGTGCTGTTGGGCAATACGACCCAGCGCATCAGATTCTTTGGCGTAATCGTTCGTATTTCGGGCGCACCGGCTTTCAGATTTTGACACCGCTCCAGAGCGACGATGGTGCCGTGGTCTTGGTGAATCGTGGTTGGGTGCCCTACGAATCAGCAAATGCCGCGTGGTCAACCCAATTCGCACCACCAACGGGGCTGCAGGCGGTCATCGGCGTCTGGCGTGAATCGCAAGCCCCGAGTACCACTGTTGATGAAGCGGCGCTGGTGAATGGTCGGCGTGACAAATGGTTTTTGATTACTATACCGGCTATTCAAGCCCAAATGCCACAGACGCTAGTCCCAGGGTTCATTGAAGTACAACCCGACGGGAGTGCCTACGACGCCAATCAACCCATTCCTATTGCCACGACCGACATGGGTATGGGCTCGAATTTGAGCTATTCCATTCAGTGGTTTGGCTTTGCGGTGATTCTGGCGGTGGGATATGTGGTGGTGGTGGGTCGGATGCGCTAGCGGGCGGGGTTTTTGCCAAATATGATAGATTTCGGGTTATTATTTTTGTCTGCATATGGAATTTTTTCGCATAAGCACTGACGTCAATCTAATATTTGTTTTTTGTGTGCGTTGCCGACTAAATAATTATATTGTATGAAAATTTTTTATTATGAAAGAACGTTTTATTGCCTTTAATTCGGAATATTTATATATATATACCATATTTAAGGCGTTTAAC
>CAISXI010000052.1 GCA_903889425.1 uncultured Roseiflexaceae bacterium
AAATCGGGTTGAGTGGCGAGATGCGTAGCGTCACCCAAATCGAACGACGTTTGGGCGAGGCTGCCAAATTGGGCTTTAGCAAAGCTGTCTGCCCACCGCTCCAAACACCCGTTCACATCGAGGGGATGCAAATCACCCAAGTCAAATCGGTGTTTGACGCGATCGAAGCGGCCTTGGGGCCAGCACCGCGCCGCAAAAATCGCGACGACGACGAATAACCCGCCGCGCCCAACGTTTTTTACAAAACAAAAATAATCAATCCACCCACACAAGAAGGTATTTATGCGGGCAGTGATTCAACGGGTAACCCAAGCGCAGGTGAGTGTAGCCGGCGAAGTAGTCGGTCAGATTGGCGCGGGGATGATGGTGTTATTGGGGATTGGGCATGGTGATGGGCCAGCCCAAATCAGCCAAATCGGGCGCAAAATCCTCGAATTACGGATTTTTGATGACGAAAGCGGCAAACCAAATATTTCGCTGCTCGATAGTGGTGGAGCCGTATTACTGGTCTCGCAATTCACGTTGTACGCCGACACCAGTCGCGGGCGACGGCCGGGCTATTCGCCCGCCGCCTTGCCCGATGTAGCGGCGCCACTAGTCGACGCCATGCGTGACTACCTCACCGCTGCTGGTGTCACGGTGGCCACTGGGCGCTTTGGAGCCGACATGCAGGTCAGCCTGACCAATAATGGGCCCTATACATTGATTCTCGATAGCGAAAAATAACCCCATGATCTGCGTTGGCGCCTGCGCTTGGTGGGCGATGGAAATAGCCGAGCGCGATACGGTACAATAATCATGTTCGTTGTTGCAAAGGAGCACCACCATGGCAATGTTTGATATGCCGCAGTCGCAGTTGGAAAAATACCGACCCGATGTAGCAGAACCCAGTGATTTCGACGCGTTTTGGCAGGCAAGTTTGGCCGACACGCGCCGCCACGACCTCAACCCCCAATTTGTACCCGTCCAAGGGGGCTACAAGACCATCGATGTGTATGATGTGAGCTTCGCAGGGTGGGGTGGGCAACAAGTCAAAGGCTGGTTTTTGGTACCCAAGCAACGCAGTGGGCCGTTACCGTGTGTGGTGGAATATATTGGCTACGGCGGTGGCCGGAGCTTCCCCAACGATTGGTTGCTCTGGAGTAGCCAAGGATATGCCCATTTGGTAATGGATACTCGTGGCCAAGGGAGTGCATGGTCCAAAGGTGATACTGCCGACCCCGATCCATTTGGTGACAATCAACATCCAGGCTTTATGACCCGCGGCATTCGCAACAAAGAGCACTACTATTACCGGCGTGTATTTTCGGATGCCGTGCGGGCAATCGAAGTAGCCCGCAGTCATGTATCCGTAGATGCCAGCAAAATCATTGTGACGGGTGGCAGCCAAGGTGGCGGGATTGCGATTGCGGCAGCAGGCTTGATGCCCGATGTGGTGGCAGCGATGCCTGATGTGCCGTTTTTGTGTCATTACCGGCGGGCCACTGAGATTACTGATTCGAATCCCTATAGCGAAATCAGTCGCTATCTGATGACCCACCGCGATGCCGTTGAAGAGGTATTTCATACACTCAACTATTTCGATGGGATACATTTTGCCAAGCGCGCCACGGCCCAGACTATTTTTTCGGTGGGATTGATGGATGACATCTGCCCGCCGTCAACGGTGTATGCGGCCTACAATGCCTGGCAAGGTGCCAAAGAAATCAG
>CAISXI010000053.1 GCA_903889425.1 uncultured Roseiflexaceae bacterium
ATCCTTGCGGTGCGAGGCATGCCTCCGCACGTGCAGAGGCATGCCTCCGCACGTGCGATCTTTGGCGGGGCGCAGGCGCTATGGGTAATTGGTAATGCGCTGGTAATGGTGATAGTTCATGCTTGCGATAAAGAAAGGAGATTGCCATGTATGTCAATCGCTTTAATCGCAAGCGTGGGTTTGATTATCGCCGGCCTGGGATGTATTTTGTCACCATCAATCTGCATCGGCATTGGCGCTTGTTTGGCAGGGTGGTAAATGGCCACATGCAGCTCAATGAATTGGGGCAAATTGCCGCGGCCTGTTGGCAAGAAATCCCCCAGCATTTCGCTCATGTGCGCATCGATGCATGGGTCATCATGCCCAGCCATGTGCATGGTATATTAGAGATTACACCAACAGCTACGACACGATTCAGCCGCACCCCTACCACCCGCAAAATCATCCCAGCGGCTAACGCTGCCGGAGCCTTGGGGACCATTGTCGGCTCGTATAAATCGGCGGTTGCACGCCAAATCAACCTCAGCACCCGTTGCCCCTACAAACCGCTCTGGCATCGGAGCTTCCATGATCGAATTATCCGCAACCCCCAACATTTGTGGAACACGCGCCGCTACATCCGCAATAATCCCAAGGCGTGGGAGCATTGCCATCAGCCACCAGCTCGATCATCGTAAGTACGAGGCATGCCTCGCACAGAGGAGCATACCTCGCACAGAGGAGCATGCCCCCACACGTACGTAAGTGCGAGGCATGCCTCGTACAAAGGGAGCGAGGCATGCCTCGTAAGTGTGAGGCATGCCTCACACAAAGGAGTCCCCCATGATGAAGCGCATCGCCATCACCGGCGTCAAGCAAACCACCCTACTGGATGTGCCCATCCCCCACCCCATCCAAGACTGGGTGTTGGTCAAAGTTCATGCCATCCCACTCTGCACAGAGTACAAAAATTGGCTCAACGGCAGCGAATACCACGGACATGAAGCCGCCGGCGAAGTCGTCATGGTCGCCCAACCAGGCAAAGTCAAAGTAGGCGACCGCGTCGTGGTCATGGCAGGGGCTCCCTGTGGCAAATGCGCGCTCTGTATCTCGGGCGAATACATCCATTGTCAACATATGCACGACCCGGCTGAATTTACCGGTGTGGCCTATGGCGGCGACACCCATGTCCAATACCTGCTCAAACAAGATTGGCTACTCGTCCCCATCCCCGACGGCATCTCCTATACCCGAGCCGCCCTGGCCTGCTGTGGATTGGGGCCCACCTTTGGGGCACTCGAAAACATGAATGTCTCAGCCACCGACACCATATTGATTACCGGCGGCGGTGCAGTCGGGCTAGGGGGCGTCGTCAATGCCAAATTCCGCGGAGCACGCACCATCCTCGTCGAGCAAGTCCCCTACCGCCAACAAAAAGCCCGCGAATTGGGCGCAGACCTGGTGTTGTCACCACACGATCCCGACATCCGCACCAAAATCATGGCATACACCAATATGCGCGGCGTCGACGCCTGCCTCGAAACATCGGGCAATGTCGTGGCGCAACGGCTGTGCATCGATATGGTGCGCCGGCGGGGCAAAATCTCGCTGGTCGGCGAATGTGGCAACGATTTGGCCATCCAAGCCAGCAATGACTTTATCCGCAAAGGGATTAGTCTAATGGGGCAATGGCATTACAATTTGAATGGCGCCCAAAAGTTGATGCAGGTCATTCGTGATTCGCCCGTTGCCGAACAGCTCATCACGCATGTGTATCCCATCAACGAAATCCAACACGCATTCGCAACCTGTGCGTCGCAGGAATGTGGCAAGGTGATGATTTTGCCATGGGAAGGAGTCGACAAATGAGACTCGGTGGACCAATTTTTCAACCATTCACCACCATCGCCGCAGAAGTAGCCTTGCACCAACAACTGGGCTTTGGGGCAGCCTACTGCAGATATATCGCAGACAAAACCCAGCGTAGCGCATACAAGCAGGCCTTTGCCGAGGCCGATATCGTGCTGGCTGAATTTGGTGCCTATTGTATTAACATCCTCGATACCAATCCCGTGTTACGCCAACAAAACGTCGACGAAATCTGTCGCCGGCTCGCATATGCCGACGAAATGGGCGCCCGCTGCTGTGTCATGCACGGTGGCTCGGTCGAAACCGGCGATTGGGGTAATGCCAATCCGCTCAACATGTCCGAACAGAGTTTTTATCAGACGGTCACGGCCATCCAATCCATCCTTGACCACGTCCAACCCACCACCACCAAACTGGTCATCGAAACCGAGTCGTATCTCTTGCCCGATAGCCCCGAAATCTATGCCCGCTTGATTGAAGCCGTCGACCGCCCGGGGTTTGCAGTGCACCTCGACCCCGTCAATATTATCGCCAGCCCACGACAGTTTTATTACAATGCCCAATATATCAAACAGTGCTTTAGCATACTCGGGCCATGGATTGTTAGCTGTCACGCCAAAGATATCACGATGCCTGCCAAACATGCCACCGTCCAGATAAACGAAACGTTTATCGGCGATGGCATGCTCGATTACGCGACCTATCTCACTGAGATTGAAAAACTGAATCCGGCTCCTACCCTGATGATCGAACACCTCGACGAGCAGCAATTGCACCAAGGGCTACAGTTTATTTTTGCCCAAGCCGATGCAATCGGCATCACATTTGAGGGAGCCTCGCACCGCACGCCAGCAAGCTAGGTGCACGTGTGAGGCATGCCTCGCACATGCGTGGCATGCCTCGCACCTTACAAATCCATACTCGGATAGCCGGCATAATCGCCCAAGTGCGCCACCGAGCCGGCTCCCACAATGGCACCGATATGCAGGGCTTCGGGGATTGATTTGCCCCGCAAGCGGGCCGCAATAAAGCCGCCGTCAAAGCCGTCGCCGGCCCCCACCGGGTCGACGACGCGCTCAGCTTTGACCACAGCAGCCTCGAAGCGCTCGCCGTCGTGGATGGCCAACGCCCCCCGCTCGGCCCGCTTGAGCACAATGGTGCGGATGCCCAATTGCTGCGCCGACGTCAGATAATGTTCGTCGTCGCCTTCACCAAACAAAGCCGCAGCGTCTTCGTGGCCCATCAAAATAATATCGCTGGCGGCGGCTAGGGGCGTCATAGCGATGCGGGCAGCCTCGGCGCTCCACAAGCGCGGCCGGAAGTTGGGATCAAAGGTCACCATCACTCCTGCCGCTTTGGCTAGTTCAATCGCCCGCGTGCAGGTGGCGGCAGCCCGCTCACTCAAGGCCGGCGTAATCCCCGTCAAATGCAAGGCCTTGATGCCCACAAACTGCTCGGCACGCAAATCTTCGGGGCCCATGTTGGCGGCCGCCGAACCACTGCGGTAATAAAAGACCCGCCGAGCACCATCGGCCAACCATTCACGGAAAAAAACTCCGGTGGGGCGGGTCGCGTCAATCTGCACGGCACTGGTGTCGACTCCTTCGCCAGCCAGCACGGCGGTTATTTTGCGGCCAAAGGGGTCATTGCCCACCCGCGAGTGGAAGCGCACCGACACACCCAAACGCGCCAAGGCAATGGCACAATTGGCTTCGGCACCGCCGATGTCCCATTTGAGTAACGCCGAATCGTCGATGGTAACGGGTTCAGGTGGGTAAAGCACACCCATGCACTCCCCAAACGTCATGACTTCTGGCATGGTTACTTCCCTCCTAAGGCGGCCACGCATTGCTTGGCACCGTCGGTGAGCACCTGCCAATCGCCGGCGTTGACGGCTTTGGCGGGCACTAGACTGCCACCAATCCCCACGCCGATGGCGCCGGCGTCGAGGTATTGTTTGAGATTATCGGCACCTATGCCGCCGGTAGGCATTAATTTCAAAAACGGCAAGGGCGCGAGGATGTCACGAATATAGCCGGGGCCTAATGAACGCGCCGGGAATATTTTGATAAACGCAGCCCCTGCTTCGTGGGCAGTCAAGGCTTCGCTCGGCGTCATGGCACCACAGGCGGTAGGAATGCCGGCTTTGATGCCGGCGGCAATCACGAGCGGGCGCACCGCCGGCGTGACGATAAATTGTGAGCCGGCGGCAATCGCCCCTTCGGCATCAGCCACGGTGAGTGCGGTGCCCACACCGATCAACATTTGCGTGCCCATGGCACTGCGGACCCGACTAATGGCGTCGAAGGCGCCGGCACCAGTCAAGGTGAATTCGATGGCGGTAATCCCACCAGCATACAAGGCTTGTGCGACTTCAACGGCACGATCGTAGCGCTCGAGGCGGACAATCGCGACGATTTTGGCGGCAGACAATGCCGCAATCAGTTCTTCCACGGATTCGCTCCCTTAGTTGACGCCCATGTCAGCGGGGTCGATGTTACACCCTTTTAGTATACAACGTGAATGATTGGCTGCGGTTGTTTTTTGTGTGTTGGCACTCGCGTTACCGATTGGCGTGGACGTCTGTCACTTTGACTGGCAGGCGATTCACCACGCCATGCACCGTTTGCACGGCCCCTGAACGAGTAGTTAATTCGATGGCCACTTGAGCCAACATTTCGCTGACATTGACCCCTTCACGATAGGGCAGTGTCACCGTAAATTGGGTATTGAGGGGTTGGGGGTCACTATATTCACCATCGACTGCCACCCGCATCACCACCACCGGGTCATTACTGGCGCGAATCGGCACTAATTGGATGGTCGTAGTGGTTTCTGGGGCACGCAATGCATATTGTGGTGCTTGTTGGTCAGTGGCAGTTGCCACCACCTTGAGTTGATCTGGCGTGGGAGCATCGCGCCAAATCAACAGGTCGTCGATGCTGAGTTGGGCACTCTTGCCTTGGGGAAATCGTCCGAGGGTGGTGGTATCTGCAATACGGGTCGGTAATGCCACCCCTTGACGTTGCGCCACCAATATACCATCAATAAAAAACTGCTTCAGCCCCGTCGCCTGTTGCCAATGC
>CAISXI010000054.1 GCA_903889425.1 uncultured Roseiflexaceae bacterium
CATCGCCCGCTGGCTCAAATTGTCGGGCAGTACCGGTGCCGGGTTGTTGCTGGTGACGATGTTCATGAATTCGGGCAATTACGGCTTACCGACGGCGCGCTTTGCCTTTGGCGAGGCCGGCTTTGAACGAGCTTTGTTGTTTTTTATTGCCCAAGCGATTATGGCTCAGACTTTGACCATCGCTATCGCCCAAGCGGGCAAAAGCGACTGGAAGGCGGGTGTGCGCCAAGTATTGCGCATGCCTCCCATCTATGCGGTTGCGACCGGCTTGTTGCTGCGCGCCTTGGGCGTGCAATTTGATACGCCCAATGCGCTGGGGTCGGTGTTGCACGGTATCGACCTGGTATCACAGGCCACTTTGCCGCTGTTGTTGATGTTGCTAGGGATGCAACTGGCCCAAGAAACAGTCATCGAAGATTATCGCTTGACCTCGATTGCGGTGGTCATCCGCTTGCTGGTATCGCCACTCATCGCTTATGGGGCGGCACGCTGGTTGCAACTCGATCCACTAGCCACCAAAGTAGTGGTCCTGCAGGCCAGTATGCCTACCGCGGTCAATATGGTGCTCTACTCACTCGAATTCGACGCCCGCCCCAAATTTGTGGCAGGCGTGGTGGTGGTCACCACCGTGTTGAGTGTGCTGACCTTGACCGGGTTATTGACGTTTATGGGCGTCGGCGGTTAGTCGTGTTGGGTCGCCTCGTGCCAAATCGCTTGCATTAGGGGTTGGCTGGCGAGCAGTTCGTCGAGGCGGCCAATCGCCACTACCTGCCCTGCATCGACCAATACGATTTGGTCGGCTTGTTGGAGCAACGCTGGGCGATGCGAGGCCGCTACAATCGTGCCACTACCGTAGCGCCGGATCGCCTGCCACAGCTGGGCTTCGGTGCTGACATCGACGGCACTACTGATATCGTCCAGCACCAAGATTTGAGCGTTGCGGAGCAACGCCCGCGCCAACGCCACCCGTTGGCGTTGGCCACCCGACAAGCGCACCCCCCGTGGCCCCACCACGGTAGCGCGGCCGTCAGGGAGCTGAGCGATATCTGCGTCGAGGGCACAATCGCGAATCACGGCATCGAGGTGTTGCGGGTCGGCGCCCAGCAAAATATTGTGCGCCAGCGTATCACTCATCAAAAAAGGAATCTGGGTGGTGGCGACAATATCCGGGGCGCCGAGTTTTGTGTGTGGTTGCTCATTCCAAAACACTTGGCCCGCTTGGGGTGCCAATAACCCGCTCACGAGGTTGAGTAGTGTACTTTTGCCACTGCCGACGCGCCCGGTGATGACGGTCAGGGTGCCTCGGTGAATCGTCAGCGATACGCCAGCGATACCTGCGCTAGCGCCATAGCGATAGCCCACATTGTGGAGCCGCAGGGTGTGGATGGGTGGTAGGTCAGCGACTATCGGCACGACGGCTGGTGTGGCTTGCCACCAGCGCCATGAGCGGATCAGGTTGAGGGGTGCCTCGGGCATAAAAGCTGCCAAGCGCTCAATCGAAACGCGCTGTTGGGCATAATCGCCCAAAAACGTCGCAATCACGTTGGGCAGCCAGACGATGACACTGAGACCGCTAATGAGCAACAAGAGATCGCCCACCCCAATCGTGCCCTGCATCACCGCCGCCCCACCATACCAATAGACCGCCACGCTACAGCCCGCCACGCCAAGCCCCACCAACGCTTCTTGGGCTTGTTGGAGCATCACGCCCCGCACGCCGACCTGTTGGCGTTGGCGGGTGATGGCGGCGAGGCGTTGCATGGCTGCTGGGGCACTATTGCGCAAAATCAAGGTCTGCGCCCCGGCAATAATACTCCCCAGCACGCTGGTGTATTGATCTTCGAGGGCGCCGGCGGCATAGCGATAGCGCAGATAATAGGGCCAAATCAGATAGGCCGCCACACCCAGCAATAGCAAGGGGATTCCACACAGCAACGTCAGCCGGCTATCGATGGCGGCCATGGCGGCAAAGGCGATGCCGGCGGCTAGCGTAGTGCCCACTACTTCGGGCAACCACAGCGGGAAGTCGGCGACTTCGCCGACATCGTCACGCAAGCGATTAATCGCTTCGAGTGCCGATACGGGCAATGGTTCGGCGCCGGCCCGCTTGTAGAGGGCATGGTGCAGGGTGTTGTGTTGGAGCACGCCGTTGATGCGGTAGCGAAAGGTCACATCCCCCCACGCCTCCATCAGCAATGCCCCCATGCGCAGGCAAATTACCCCCACGTAGCCGGCCAACAGCCCCCAGAGTACCCAATTGTGGGTGGTGAGGGCTAGGGCATTGAATATTTGTTGTTCAATCAAAAAAATAGTCAGGGGGAACAGGATATTCACTACCCGTCCAACCGTATAAACCCCATACGCGCCAGGGGACATGCCAATCATACTGGCCGTGAAACGGGGCGTGGGAATGCTCATAACACCTCCTGCAGGTTGGTGGCGAGGAGTCTGGCATAGTGGCTGTCTGGTTGTTGGGCCAGGATGGTAGGCGCGCCCATCTCTAGGATTTGCCCATCTGCCAGCACCACCACCATGTCGGCCGCACGGACGGTACTCAAGCGGTGGGCGATGGTGATGACGGTGCGCTGTTGGGCGAGTACGGCCAGCGCCGCACTGAGACGTTGCTCACTGACCGGGTCGATATGGGCACTCGCTTCGTCGAGGATGACCAGTCCCGGTTGGCGCAACAGCACCCGGGCGATGGCCAGCAGTTGTTGCTCACCCGGCGACAATTCCCGTTCGCCATCGCCCAGCAGGGTGTCGAGTTGATCCGGCAAGGTGGCGTACCATTCGGCTAATCCTGCATCATGCAAGGCCGTAATGACGTGTTGGTCGCTATATCCCGGCGCAAAGCAGGTCAGATTATCACGGAGCGTCGCATTAAACAAATCAACTTCTTGGCTGACCACGGCCACCTGCTGGCGCAACGAAGCGGTGCTGATTTGATCAATCGCTACGCCGTTGAGCGTCACTGCGCCGTGTTGCGCTGATTCGATACGACTCACCAGACGCCCCAACGTGGTTTTGCCACTGCCAGTGCGCCCAATCACGGCCACGTGACTGCCAGCGGGGATGTGCACATTGAGGTTGCGAATCACCCAATCAGGGCTGGTGGGGTAGCGATATGACACATGGGTGAGGCTGACGGCAATCGGCCCGCTGGCGAGGGGTATGGTGCCACCGTTTGGTTGATTGGTGCCAATTAATTGATCGATGCGTTGCAGTACGCCGCGGGCCTGTTGAAACTCTTGGACGATGCCCCGGATGTGCTCGATGGGTTGGCTCATCAAGGTGACATATCCCAGCAGTGCTACCGCATCGCCGATGGTGCCAAGCTGGTGTTGGTAGCGCCATACGCCTATCCCGATGGCGATGAGCCAGCCGACTGCATTGACCAGCGTCGAGCCGATGGCGGCGGATTGGCTTTGCATGCGGGCAGTGCGATAGCGATCGAGTAACGTGGCGAGTCGGGGTGTCAATCGGGCAGTCAAAAACGACTCGGCGCCCACTGCTTTGATATCACTGATACTGGCGAAGTTTTCTTCGACGGTGTCGTACAGCGCGGCATCAGCCACCCGCTCTGCTTCCCAGGCGGTATGGTTGTCGCGCTGGGTCCAGGTAATCAACAGCGCCCCCACTACCAGATACCCCATCAAGGCGCCAAACACACTGATATCGATCTGCCAAGTCTGATAGCCTACACTGACAATCAGCACGACGGCACTGACGAATTGCGCCGTGGCACTGCCAAATACCCCTTGTAATTTGCCACTATCGGCGTCGATGCGTTCGCTCAGTTCGCCTACGCCATGCGTGCGAAAAAACTCGAGGGGCTGTTGGAAAATCGCCTGCCCGACGGCATTGCGAATGGCATTGCTGGCCTGCCAGCCACTCTGGCTGGCAATGATTTTGCTGGCCCACGCACAGAGTGGCGCCAAAATTGCCACCACCGCGAACCCGCCCAATGCCCATTGCATGGCGCGTTGTTGGATGATGGCATCGATGATTTGTTGGGTGAATCGGGGTTTGAGTACCAGCACTATCGCTTCACTGGTGGCGAGCCCGATCATCACCACAAACCAATAATTGCGCGTCAGCGCAATCCGGAGCGTCAGCGATTGCCCCAATTGCATAGGTACCTC
>CAISXI010000055.1 GCA_903889425.1 uncultured Roseiflexaceae bacterium
ACGAAGAAGACCGGGCATTGCGGGTGCCGATTACGCAGTGCCCGCGGCGGGTAGGGATTGTGTCGCAGGGGCTAATTACCAACACCACCACCAACGCCGTGGTTGCGCAATTGCTGACGCTCCGCTATGCCTGTGTGATTGTCGATGAATCGCATCGGGCGCGCCGGCGTGACATCGCCGATGGGCGCAGACTAGCTGATGCCCTCCCCAACAAGTTACTCGAATTTGTGCAAAAAATCGCCGCTCGCACCACCACCATGTTGCTGGCGACTGCCACTCCCGTGCAAATCGACCCCATCGAAGCCTGGGATTTGTTGCATGCCCTCGCCCAAAACGCCCCCCAAGTGCTGGGGAGTGAGTATAGTCGCTGGCGCCGAGACATCAGCACGGCGCTAAATCTGGTGATGCAACGGAGCGACATCCCCCACGATCTAGGCACCCAATGGGAATGGTTGCGTGACCCGTTGCCGGCGGCCGCCGTGAGCCACGATGCTCGGCAACTGCGGCGCGAGCTGGGGATTGGCGACAGCGTGGTACATGTCGCCGGCAGTGCCATCGAGCAACTGTCGCGGGGTGAGCAACAACGCATCCGCGATTGGTTCCCCGAATACATTTCGCAACACAATCCGATTATCAGGCACATTGTGCGGCGCAGTCGCGACCAACTCGAGCGCGAAATTAACCCGCAGACGGGTCAACCCTACCTCAAGCGCATCGAAGTGCGGTTATTGGGCGAGCGCGACAGCGAAGCCATCCCCTTGCCGATCCACCTCAAAAAAGCCTATGAATGCGCCGAAACATACACCCACCACTTGGGCAAGCGGGTACGGGGTGCCGGCTTCATCAAAACTTTGTTGTTGCGGCGCATGGGGAGTAGTATTGCGGCCGGCAGACAAACCGTCGAGCGCTTGCTGGCGCGCGATGACCAGGCATGGCTCGACGACGATGACGATTTCGAGCGTGGTGATTATTCGACCTTGGTGGGGATGAGTCGTGAAGAACGGCAGGCCTTGGAAGCCTGTCATGCTCATTTGCTGGCCAACCACGACCAAGATCCCAAAGCGGCTCGGGTAGCCGAATTATTACGCGGGCAGCGGTGGTTGGCACAAGGGGTGATTATTTTTAGTCAATACTACGACAGTGTGGCCTGGTTGGCCGACTACCTCAAAGAGGTGTTTCCGGCAGAGCGAGTGGCAGTCTATGCGGGTGGTGGGCGCTCGGGGGTATGGCAGGCGGGGGTGTGGCAGAGCCTCGGGCGTGACGACGTCAAACGCATGGTACAACGTGGCGAAATCAGCATGTTGGTGGGCACCGATGCGGCCTCCGAAGGGTTGAATCTGCAGCGCATGGGGTGCCTCATCAATCTCGACCTCCCGTGGAATCCGACGCGGCTCGAGCAACGCAAGGGGCGCATCCAGCGCATCGGTCAATTGCGTGACGTGGTCGAAATCTACAACATGCGCTACCGAGATTCGGTCGAAGACCGGGTGCACACGCTATTGTCGGAGCGGCTCAAGCACATTTATGACCTGTTTGGGCAGATTCCCGATGTGCTTAGTGACGTGTGGATTGACATGGCCTTGGGAGCGCAATCAGACGCTGAGGCGTTGTTGTCGCGGCTGCCCCAGTATCACCCCTTTGTGCGCAAATACACGGCGGTCACTCCCATCGATTGGGACGCGTGCGCGGTGGTGGTCGACGACGACGATGCCCGGCGCGTGTTGGGGCGGGGGTGGTGAGGGGCACTGGCGCACAATGCAATCTCCGTGCAGGTGGTTCCTCAG
>CAISXI010000056.1 GCA_903889425.1 uncultured Roseiflexaceae bacterium
GCGTACGACGCCACGGTGCTCAAGGATACGATTGGTCACAAATTCAGCAGTCATTGGCAAGCCGTCACACAAATTGACCGCGCGTAATTTGCCAGCCAAAGCCGGCACATGACTACACAGCAATTGGAGCATCTGGCTGTCTTGGTTCAATTCCACCACATAGATTTCGGCGTGCTGTGCCACAAACTGACTGATATCGTCGTTGAATGGTAACGCCCGGATCCGCAGGTAGCTACTTTCGACACCCTGGGCGCGCAAATAATCACGTGCTTCCCGCACCGCATCATGCGTCGACCCGTAAGCGATAATCCCGACCGAGGCACCCGACTTGGTATCAACCACCGGTGCTGGCACCAACGTGCGGGCCGTATCATGTTTTTGTGACAAGCGATCCATGTTGCGCTTCCAGTCGTCGTTGCGCTCGCTATATACCGCAGCTTCGTTGTGCCCAGTACCACGGCCGAGCCAGGCAGCGCGGGGGTGCTGGTTGCCGGGGATAGTGCGATAGGGCACGCCGTCCCCGTCGACATCACGGTAGCGACCCCACTGGTTGTTGTGTTCCGCCAAAAACGTCTCGAATGACTCGGTATGCAACACTTTGCCACGGTTGAGTGGTTGACTAGGGTAATCAAATGGCTTGGTCATCCAATTGTTCATCCCCAAATCGAGGTCGCTCAACACTAGCACTGGCGTTTGCAATTGCTCCGCCAAATCAAAGGCCATCCCAGCAAAGTCAAAGCATTCTTGCATCGAGCCAGGCAACAAACAGACGTGGCGGCTATCGCCATGCCCGAGGTAATAGGCCGACAAAATATCGCCTTGCGATACCCGCGTAGGCAACCCGGTGGACGGCCCCATCCGCATAATATCCCAGATCACAATCGGGACTTCGGCGAAGTACGCCAGACCGCCGAATTCGTTCATCAACGAAATCCCCGGTCCCGACGTCGCCGTCATCGCCCGGCTCCCCGCCCAGCCGGCACCCACAATGATACCCGCAGCAGCGAGCTCGTCTTCGGCTTGGATGATGGCATAGTTGACTTTGCCATCCTCGGCTGGGCGTAGTTTGGGGGCATAGTCGGTGATGGCATCGACCAAACTGGTTGACGGGGTAATCGGGTACCATGCCACCACGGACACACCACCCACCAGCGCGCCGATACCCGCCGCCGTATTGCCGTCGATCAGGATTTGGCCGCCCGTTTCGTTCATGGCGGCCACACGGAAGGGGTCTTGTTTGGGCAAATTGGCGCGCACATGGTTCATCGCCAAATCAACCATGCCCAAATTCATGTCAACCGCTTTGCGCTTGCCATTAAAGTGGTGCATCAAGGCGTCTTCGATTTGGCTACGATCAATCCCCAACAACTCGGTCAACACCCCCACATAGGCCATATTGATGATGTAATCACGTAGGCTCTGGGGCGGGTTGAGTTCTTTGAGGAATTCTTTGACTGGTACTGCGTACGACACCACATCGCTCCGTGGGGTGGTGAATTTGAGATCTGCGGGGTGAATACAGACGCCACCACTAGGCAGCTTGGCCAAATCCTCGTCAGAAGTACGCGGATTAAAGGCAATCAAAATTTCAGAATGTTCGCGCCGTGCCGTATAGCCATGCTTACTAACACGGATGGCGTACCACGTTGGTAAGCCTTGGATATTCGAAGGGAAAAGGTTCTTACCACTCACCGGAATACCCATTTTGAAAATGGCACGGATAAGGGCGTTGTTGGCTGTCTGACTCCCCGAACCATTTTCGGTGGCCGCCACGATGGTAAAGTCGTTGACGATTGGGGTGTGCGGATCATACGTTGATGACTGGACAGCAGTGTCAATTATTGTCATGCCAGGCTCCCATGTTTTGCCATTATGCGCCGCTAATTATAGCACAGGAATGATATATCGCATGCAACACGCGCCAATAACGGTGGAGCGACACACCATCCTGCACCGCTCCACCACACCCCGCTACGCCATCCAGCCCTGCGGATTGGCCGACCATGCTTCCACCAAGGCCCGATCATCACTTTTGAGGAAACCTTCAGCTACCGCCACCGCGAGCAACGGCGTTAACCACGTCAACGGTGTCAGCGGGGCATTGGCCGCCACAAATCGGTCAAATGTGGCCTGCCAACCATACGTAAAGATACAGGCACAAGTGACTGCACTCGCCCCTTCGGTGTATAATGCTTCGATAGCAGTCACGGCGCTTTCGCCCGTTGACACGGTATCTTCGAGTAACAACACCCGTTTGCCTTTGATATCGGCGCCTTCGACTTGGCGTCCACGTCCGTGGGTTTTGGCACCACTCCGTACATACGCCATCGGGCGGGCGGCCCGCTCTGCCACCCACGCTGCCCACGGGATACCCGCAGTGGCGGTACCCGCCACCACATCGGCATCAGTCACTAGCGCCGCAAAGGCGTCGCTGATGATTTGGCGCGTGGCTACATCACCAATCAACAAACGATTGTCACAATATATCGGCGACTTAATCCCCGATGCAAAAGTAAATGGCTCGTGGGGGCGCAACAATACCGCATGCGCTTGTAACAACGCCAACGCCACTTGGGATTGATTCGACATGAGAGGCTCCTTCATTATGTACGTCGGATTAGACTTCGGTACCACAAACTCTAGTGTATCAATTTATGACGGCTCCACCGTCACTTTGTTACCACTCGACCCATTTAGCGCCAACCCCCGCGTCATGCGCACCACCCTGTTTGTGGCCCGGGGCGGTACCGACCGCAAACCCGAGCCCGGTGAGCGCTTCATTGGCCGTGAAGCCATCAACCGCTTTACGCAAGCCAATGTGGGCCGCATCATCGAATACGCCTGGCAAGATTTCGGCAAAACCGAGTTGCTCGATGGCAACGGCGCCGTCATCTTCCAGAGTATTGGCGCCCTTATCGACCAAAACATCCCCGGACGCTTGTTTCAATCACTCAAATCCCACCTGCGCGATAGTGACTTTGTCGATACCAACGTCTTTGGCACACCCTACCGCATCGAAGAACTCATCGCCATCGTAATCCGTATGATTGTCGACCGCATCGAAGTCATCCTCGGTAACAAAGTCACCCGCATGGTCATCGGGCGCCCCGTCCACTACTCACACAACCCCGACCACGACCAAATCGCCATCGACCGCATGCGCGAAGCCTGCCAATTGGCCGCCTTGCCCTCATTCGCCTTTTTGCCCGAACCCAACGCCGCGGCTGTGGCCTATGCCCGCACCGCCCCTGCCGACCAACGGGCCTTGGTGTTTGACTTTGGTGGTGGTACCCTCGACGTCACGATTATCGAAACAGACGGCAACGGGGGCAGCCGTGTACTGAGCAACGACGGTGTGCCCGTCGGTGGTGACGTGATGGATCAACGCATCATGATGGGCAAACTCCTCTCCCACTTTGGCGTCGAATCCAAAATCGGCCGCCAACGCATGCCCTTCCCCGCCGCCATCTCCGATCGCCTCAGCGAATGGCAGAGTATCTTTGAATTATCGCATCCCAAATACATGCCGGTTATCGAAGATTTGCTCCATACCAGCACCCAACCCGAATTGGTGGCCCAGCTCAAAGTATTGGTCAACCAAAACTATGGTTTACCCCTGTTTGAAGCAGTCGAACACGCCAAAGTACGCCTCAGTAACGACGAGCGCACCAATGTGTCGATGCATGTGCCGGGCATCGACATCGAGCAACTCATCGAGCGCTGGGATTTCGAGCGCCTCATTGGTCCCGACATCCGCGCCGTGGCAGCCTGTATCGATCGCGCCGTGGCTGCCGCCAACCTCAGCCCCAACGACATCAACGTGGTACTGCGCACCGGCGGTTCATCCCGCATTCCGACCTTTGTGCGCATGCTGACCCAACGCTTTGGCAGTGCCGCCATGGTCGAAATGGACCCCTTCACCGGTGTGGCCCAAGGCCTCGGGATTGCCGCCGCCGATGATGCCTTTTTTGCCCAACTGCAAAAATAATCCTGGCACAACAAAAACGTCGGAGCTTTCGTGATGAAAGCTCCGACGTTA
>CAISXI010000057.1 GCA_903889425.1 uncultured Roseiflexaceae bacterium
CATCATATCGGCATCAATGTACGCGATCTCAATCAGGCAATCACCTTTTTTACCACTGCCGGCCTGACCATCGCCCGCCACGACCATCTGTCTGCCTGGCTCCACGCCCCCAATGGCTTTGTACGCATCCAATCCAGCCCCCATGCCGTACATACTCCTACCCCCATTTATGCGGCGGGCATCAGCCACATCTGCATCCAGACGCCCCACATCACTACTAGCCTTGACCCGCTCCTCGCCCACGGCTACCACGCCAATTCGGCCCCCGTCGATCTCAATACCGGTCATCGTTATGTCTATATACACGACAGCGACGCCAACGTCCTCGAGCTCGAAGGAGTGCCCTACGCCCCCGCCGACCAAATCCCGTGGCTGGCCCACGTGGCATTTGCTACTAGCGATATCGTGCGCCTCGGTGATTTTTATCAGCGCCTGCTCAATGGCGACAGTGCCGGCGGCCAGCTCATCGGTCCCCATCCCCGCTACGACGAAGTACTGGCACTTAGTGACGTGCGAGTCATCCCGCGCTGGATCAAAGGGGCCAATCTGACCGTCGAACTCTGGCAATTCCTCCACCCCGTCACCACGCCGCAGCCACTTCGGCACCCCCAACAACTGGGCTATCACTACCTTTGCCTCGAAGTGACAGACATCACATCCACGGTAGCCCATGCCCTCGAATCTGGCGCCCAGCTCATCGCCGACGACCTCACCGAAGCCTGGCTCCACGACCCCGACGGCAATCTGCTGTGGTTGGTCGAATCCGCCCACCTGCCCATGCCCACCATCCACACCCTCGCCGAGCCCCACATCATTGCCCGCATCAATGCCCTGTGGCGGCGCGACTAACCCGCACATTACCACGACAAAGGAGTCATGTTATGTCACGTATTGCCCTAATTACCGGTGGTGCCCGTGGCATCGGCGCCGCCATCGCCACCGCCCTTGCCCACGATGGTTGCGATATCGCCATCGCCGACCTGCCCACCAGCGATACCAGTGCCATCACCCACAGCATCAGTCAACTGGGCCGCCAATGCCTAGTTTGCACCGGCGATGTCAGTCGTGCCAGCGATTGGCAACAGTGGCTAGCCACTATCGATCAGCACTATGGCCGCCTCGATATCATCGTCAACAATGCCGGCATCAGTGGCCCCATCGCGGCGATTACCGATTACCCCGACGAGGCCTTTGACCAAGTCATGGCCATCAACTGCACCGGCGTCTTTTTGGGAATCAAATACGGCGCCAAAGCAATGCTGGCCTACGGCAACGGCGGCAACATCGTCAACATTTCGTCGAATGCCGGCTTGGGCGGAAGCCCGCAAATCATCGGCTATAGCACCAGCAAACATGCCGTCATCGGCTTGACCAAATCGGCCGCCAAAGGCTTTGCCACCCAAGGCATCCGCGTCAATGCCGTCTGTCCCGCTCCTACCGATACCGAAATGGTGCACCAGTTGGAGCGCCTCGCCGGGGCCGACATCGCCCGCCAACGCCTCACCGCCGGTACCCCCATGGGCCGCTATGGCCAGCCCCACGAAATCGCCGCCGCCGTGGTTTTTCTCGCCAGCCCGGCCGCCAGCTTTGTCACCGGTGCCATCCTGCCCGTCGATGGTGGGTCGGTAGCGTAAGCGTTTTCTTTTGTGAAAAAATGCGGGGGGCGCGCCGTGAACGAACCCGGAAAGTGTGGGCGCTCCGTGCGATCCACCGTTGCACATCACGAAAACTACGACCAATCCGCACCGCCACAACCACTTACAATTTTTAAGATATTGTACTATTGACAATATCTAGAATATCGCTATAATTCGGGGTACGGATTTATGTACACCCGAAAGTAGCGACATTGCACGAACTTCATCCCGACATCCAGCGCGCCATCCGCGCTGCCCTCGCCGAAGACATCGGGGCGGGTGATGCCACCAGCACCGCCATCATCCCTGCCGAGGCGACGATGGTCGGCCAAATCATCGCCAAGCAAGCAGGCGTGGTTGCCGGGCTCGACGTGGC
>CAISXI010000058.1 GCA_903889425.1 uncultured Roseiflexaceae bacterium
CCGCCGCTGAGCGTGAAGCGCTCGCAGGCAGCTTCGAAGGCATCGGCGCGTATTTGAGTGAACGCGACGGCTATGTAATTATCGCTGCCCCCATCGAAGGATCACCAGCCGCCGCTGCCGGAATTTTGCCGGGTGACCGCGTCACCAAAGTCGATGGCGTCGATATGCGCACCGCCACCGTTGTCGAATTACAGCGCAAAGTGCGTGGCCCCGGTGGCACCCAAGTGGTCCTCGATATCACCCACGAAGATGGCACCACCATGACCGTCACCATCACCCGCGCCACCATCGACATCCCTAGTGTGACCTGGAAAATGTTGCCGGGGGGCATCGCCCACCTGCACCTCAACCAGTTTTCGGCCAAGGCCAGCGGCGACATGGAAATAGCCCTGACCGCAATCAAAGCCGCCAACGCCCAATCTATCGTGCTCGATTTGCGCAACAACCCAGGTGGCTATGTCGATCAATTGATGAATGTCGCCGGACAATTTTTGCCAGCCAACACCACCGTGCTCATCGAATCAAGTCGTGACGGCACCCAGACAGCCTACAAAACCGAAGGCACGGGCATCGCCCTCGACATTCCGATGGTGGTGCTCATCAACAACAATAGCGCCAGTGCCGCCGAAATCCTAGCCGGCGCCTTGCAATCGGCCAAACGCAGTATAGTTATCGGCGAAGCCACCTTTGGGACGGCCACCGTACTACGCTCGTATCCCCTCGATGCCGGCGCTGAAATCCGCCTCGGCACCACCCAATGGTTGACCCCCGAAGGCAAAGAAGTACGGGGCAAAGGGATTAATCCGGATATCGAAGTCGTGCTCCGCAATTTGTCGAACATTTTGACACCCAGCGCGGCGACCAAACTAAGCCAAGCCGATTTGCTCAAAAGCACTGACACCCAATTGGTGCGGGCCTTGCAAGAATTGGGCCTCAAATAAACACATCCCCCACGGGCGCCGGCGTGGCATCCGTGGGGGAAATTATTTCACCTACATAAATTGTGCCCAGATGGCTTCGACAATCAAGCCCAGCAAAAAGAGCAACCCAAAGGTACGGGTATGCACGAAGGCATAAGGGGCATACCACAACGGCCAGACGTCGGGGGGGTAGTCCGCCGGTGGGGCGTCGGGGCGGATGGTGGTGAAAATCTTGATGGCCGCCCAGGCTGTGGGCAGCGCCAGCGCCACAATGGCCAGCCACGGCGTAAAGACCCCCGTGACAATCAACCACGCCACAATGGCGTATTCGGCCACAAACAGAGCGATGGCCACATAGCGCGCCAACACATCACCCAACAACACGGGCAAGGTACGGATTTTGCTGATGCGATCGGCGGGCATTTTGTCGATATGTTTGCCAAACAACACGGTGGTGGCAGCCAAGGTTTGTGGCAAACTAATCAGCACCGCCGCCCACGACCACTGCCCGGTAATCACGAAATAGCCACCACCCACCATCAACGGTCCCCATACCAGCAACACGGCGATTTCGCCCATGCCGATATACTTGAGGGGCCAGGTATAAAATATCACGAAACCGGCACCGATGAGCAATAATTCGAGCGCCAGTGTGCCCCGCAAATAGACCAAATAGATGCCAGGAATCAACGCCAAGGCGCCGGTGACGGCGATATAGAGCAACAGTCCCCGTTGATTGAGCAGGCCATGTACGAGCGGTTGTGGGCCGTATTGGGCGCGGAAGTAGTTGTTGTGGTCGACCCCGGAACGATAATCCATCAAGTCGTTGATGAGGTTGTTGGCGGCGTGGGCCATCGTCAAACCCACAAACAAGCAGAGCCACAAGGTCAGGTCAAACATGCCGTCATGCCCCAC
>CAISXI010000059.1 GCA_903889425.1 uncultured Roseiflexaceae bacterium
CCAGGTGCAATCATACAAACCTCTTGATTCAATAACAAATCGCTCTGTGTATCATAACACTGCATGATTGCCTCGTATCTACCGCACCCCGCCGCAACAGAATGATTGTTGGGGAACATATTCACCGACTGCGGGCTAATGTTTTCATCAAAAAAGTAAACATCAAGAGACTATAAAGAGACTATTGACAAGCAGATAAACTGTGTGGTACAGTCTTGGCACTACATGTACGAACTCAATACAACGCTCATTTTTGCGCATGACTATGAGGTCATGCTGATGCCAATGGAGGCAGGGAATGCAGGCTACGTTGACGAAGGTCAGCGGGATTCGCGTAGGTCATGCAGATGATGCAGAAGCCTTAACGGGTTGTACCGTGATTTTGTTGCCCGATCACACCACTGCGAGTGTGGATGTGCGTGGTGGTGCCCCTGGCACCCGCGAAACCGACCTGCTCGCGCCCGAATGTACCGTCCAACACATCCATGCCATCACGTTGTGTGGTGGGAGCGCGTTTGGCTTGGCGGCTGCCGATGGCGTGATGCGCTGGCTCCGCCAAAAAGACATCGGCTTCGATGTGTCAGTCACCAAAGTACCGATTGTGCCGGCCGCAGTGATTTTTGACTTGGGTTGTGGCAACCCCTTGGCCTATGCTACCCCCGATATGGGCTACGAAGCCTGTAATGCGGCCAGTGACGACCCTGTCATCGAGGGATGTGTGGGGGCGGGGATGGGGGCGAGTGTCGGCAAAATGCTGGGGCCAAGTGGGTGTATGAAGAGTGGGATTGGCAGTTATGCCATCACCTTGCCCGACGGAACCACGGTCGCCGCCCTCGTTGTCAACAACGCTTTTGGCGATATTTATCGCGAGCGGACTGGCCAAATCATCGCCGGCACCCGCTTACCGAGCGGGCAGTTTTTTGATATGGCGGCTCAGCTCCGAGGCGGACATGCGGTGCCCGAGTTTAACGGGGGCAATACGACATTGGTAGTCGTCGCCACTGATGCCACCTTGAGTAAAAGCGAATGTCGCAAAGTGGCCCAAATGGCCCAAGACGGCATGGCGCGGGCGATTAAGCCGATTCATACGCCGTTTGATGGTGATGTTATTTTCACGGTGGCGACCAATCAGCGCCCAGCCCCGGCCATGGTGCAATTGGGCAGTGTGGCTGCCGATGTGGTAGCCGCCGCCATCGAACGCAGTGTGGCAATGGCCACCAGCATGGCAGGAATGCCTGCCATGCGTGATATCTAGGGTGAAACGAGGACTTCCCTCGACGCCATATTGGATTCGTAGTAACGATGAAAGGGAACCTGTCAATGAAGATCAACGTTCGCCAAATCGTGGTCGCCGGTGTCTTGAGCGCCATCGCAATTGTGCTCGGTGTGACACAATTGGGTTTCATCCCGGTACCCAACTTGAGCGGTAGTGCGACCATCATGCACATCCCGGTAATCTTGGGCGCTGTACTCGAAGGACCAGTGGTGGGGGTATTGGTTGGGTTAATCTTTGGTATTTATAGTATGGTTACCGATACCACTGGGTTGTTTACCAATCCAATTGTATCGGTATTGCCACGTTTGATGATTGGCTTAACGTCGTATTACACCTACAAAGCACTGTCAGGCGGCAATGGAGCCGTCGCTGCAGCAGCTGCCGGTGTGGTAGGCACGTTGACCAACACGATTTTGGTGGTTGGTGCATTGGTGGCATTTGGGTTAATCCCCGCTGCGGCCATCCCCACGATTGTCCCGCAAGCCTTAGTCGAAGTCGTGTTGGCGGCAATTATCACGGTATTGGTCGCCCAAGGTGTCAATTTGGTACGCTCAGGGCGCACCACTGCCGCCGAAACTAAAGACGGCAACTACTAATTCTGCAGAATTCCCTACTACCGGCAAGTCACCCGTGCAGGTGTGGCTTGCCGGTTTAAAGGTATAGGCATGATACAACTCACCGATTTAACCTATGACTACAATGCAGGGCGCGACGATGCCATCCATGCCCTCAAAGGAGTCAACCTCACTATCAAACCAGGCGAATTAGTGGCACTACTAGGGCATAACGGCAGCGGCAAAAGTACTCTCGCCAAAGTGCTTGCGGCGGTGTATATGCCCACCAGTGGCTCAGTGGAAGTCAATGGCGTGACATTGACCGAAGATTCGGCCTACGACATCCGGCGTCAAGTGGGATTGGTGTTCCAACGCCCCGACGATCAATTAGTGGCCAATCGCGTCATCGACGATATTGCCTTTGGTCCCGAAAATCTGGGAATGCCCCGGGAGCAAATCGAAGCCCGCGTCCAAGAAATCCTCGCGTCGCTCGGACTCAGTGCCCTAGCCAACGCCCAAATCAGTAGTTTGTCGGGAGGCGAGCGCCAGCGGGTAGCAATAGCAGGGGTACTGGCCATGCAACCCGCTTGCCTGATCCTCGATGAACCAACCACCATGATTGCGCCCCCACTTGCGCGCAACTTACTGCGCCTGGCCCATGAATTACGTGACAATCACGGCGTGAGTGTGATTCATATCACCCACTTCATGCACGAGGTGGTCGATTTCGACCGTATCATCGTGATGGATGGCGGCAAAGTGTTTATGGATGGAGCTCCGCAAGAAATATTTCTACGGGCTGATGAGCTCCGCCAAGTTGGACTCGATGTGCCATTGGTGACGCGTCTCGGCGGGCAGCTATTGCACCACGGCATTACCATCCCACAACCAATCTTGACTCCAACACAGCTTCGTGATGCGTTGGTACCGCTCCCCCGCCAAGACATCGGGGTGACTAGACCGCTCCAACCTGCTGACCAACCTCCTCAACGCACCCATGAGACCATCGTCGCCATCGACAACGTACATTTCACCTATATGCAAGGGACACCGATGGCCAGTGTGGGGCTCAGCGGCGCGACATGTCAGATTGGCAAAGGCGAAATTGTGGCGCTGTTGGGGGGAACTCAAGCCGGCAAAAGCACCTTGATTGAATGTATCAATGGGCTCCGCAAACCCCAACAAGGGACGATAACCGTTGATAGCAAAGAAATATTTGCCAAAGGGTATGATATTGGGGCGTTGCGTGACCGCATCGGCATCGTGTTTCAACAACCCGAAACGCAATTATTTGAAGAAACCGTCGGCAAGGATGTCTCTTTTTCGCCACGACGGCGCGGGCTCCCTCCCGAACAATCGCGAGCGATTGTCGAAGAATGTCTGACAGCAGTAGGACTCGATTATCAGACCTTCCGTTTGCGGTATGTCTATGCCTTGAGTGGGGGTCAAAAGCGGCGGGTGGCGATTGCTGGTGTACTCGCCAGCCAACCCGAGATACTCATCCTTGATGAGCCGGTGGCAGGGCTTGACCCGCGCGGGCGCACCGAGCTAGCCAATTTGATTGCCCGCTTGACCAAAGAGCGCAACTTGACCGTCATCCTCGTGGGCAATACGATCGACGAACTTGCCGAGCTCGCAGACCGCGCTATCGTGATGCACGAGGGGCGGGTTGTCGACCAAGGTACGTTGCGCGAATTACTCAATGACGCCGACATGTTGCATGGGATTGGCTTGGAATTGAGTGAAACGGCCGAAATTGCCCGTGTGCTTCGCCAACACATTAGCGACATGCCCACCAATTTGTTGCATGTGGATGAGCTACGCGATGTAATTGTGCAACGCTATGGCACCACCCAAGGAGGCACGCATGTCGCTTGAGTTTTCCCGAAATGTGACGTTTGGTCAATACATCGACATCCGTTCGGCGGTGCACAATCTCGACCCGCGCACCAAAATGATTTGTGCGGCCATCATTATGGCGTGTGCCTTTATGACCCG
>CAISXI010000060.1 GCA_903889425.1 uncultured Roseiflexaceae bacterium
AGTGACACCTTGCAGATGGTCAATCAGTTGAGTGAGTTGTACGGCACGCCGGCCTATGGGCCCGACGACGTACCGCACATGCTCAAAGGGATTACCGCATATAGCATGCAGGTGACTAGCCTCGAAGGTAAGTTTAAGTTGGGACAAAACCGCCCCTTGGCCGACCGCATCATGATGCGCCAACAGCTGGCGTCATCAGCGCGGCCCGCCTCGCGCGATTTGGCAGAACTGATGGCCGAATTTGAACCTAAGTCTGAATAACACGCACCCACAGGCATCACCAAAAATCGTCTGGGAGCGCGGAAATGTGGCGGCAGGCGAGCTGTATGTGGCTGATTCACGGCTCGCCCCCACGTGTTTTCAAAAAATCAAACAGGAGCAACCATGCCAATTCAATATCACGTTGGCTATGCACCGGGGCTCATCGGCTGGATGGTGGCGGCGCAGACGCGCTATTATGCGGCGGCGGTGGGCTTTGGGATGGCGTTTGAGTGCAAAGTGGCTAGTGAAATTGCCGAATTTGTGCCCCGCCACGGCGATGCGGGCAATCTGTTGTTGTGGGCCAGTGACGGCGATGCGGTGGTGGGGAGCATCGTAATTGATGGCGGCACCACGCCGGCGGCGCGGTTGCGCTGGTTTGTGGTCGACCCCACGCGCCACGGGCAGGGCATCGGGCGGGAATTGCTACGGCGGGCGTTGGCGTTTGCCGACCAGCATCACCAGTATCTGTGGCTGACCACGATTGTGGGGCTCGATGCGGCCAAGCATTTGTATGAGGCGACGGGGTTTACACTGGCCGCCGAGCACAGCGACGCCACCTGGGGCAAGGTGATGCACGAGCAGACGTGGGCGCGGGGGTAATGGGGGGGGGTTAACGCTCGATTATGTCGTGTTATAGAGCATTGCCCACTACTAGGGTGCTAGACCAGTACTCACATAATCGATATCACCAGTAAACATGCCGTAACCAGATGCGGTACCGATAGTAATGCCGCGTTTTGAACTGAATTCAGATGCAGTAAATGTACCAACGACTGTTTCATTATCGACACGCAAACGATGATATGGATTCGCACCACCATAACTGCGTTCAATAACATGCCATTGACCATCGTCATAACGCCACGTACTACAAATAATATCATCGTTTGTCATATGCCATATTCGCGAACAGACCTTGCCACGATCAAGATAGATTTCGCGGTCATGTGGACCAAAGACGTTCGTATTAATATTTTCAACCACACCATACAACCCACGGGGTACATCATAGACGCGACTGGTGCGAAAACGAATCCGCACCACATTACTCGTTTCTGATAATGGCGCTTGGCTATTCATAAATTGAGTGCCATTAAATTTAACATAGCTCGTGCCATTATCAGTCACGCTACTTGGACAGAGCATCGTGGCATGATAGTTCGTACCACAATAAAACGTCGCACCGTTGGTGGCACTGGTTGTCGATGCCGTACTATTGCCGCTCAACGTATCAAATTCCCACGTAGTGGCGCTCGCAATTGTCGGTTGGGGCGTCACCGTCATGGTCTTCGTTGCGGTCTGTGTAGGCATTGCGGCAG
Organism: uncultured Roseiflexaceae bacterium; assembly: GCA_903889425.1. GTDB lineage: Bacteria > Chloroflexota > Chloroflexia > Chloroflexales > Roseiflexaceae > UBA965. Next base: position 1,581 of record CAISXI010000060.1, read on the forward strand.
CGGTAGCAGTCTGACGCAGACCAGTCGTCACGCTACGATCAACAAAGTCGACACACTCATCGCGCTGATCGGGCCAAATCACCACCCGCTGGGAACTGGAGGTGCCATGAGTGGTGCTCTGCACGGTGTAGACACCGGGTGCGAGCCAAGCAAATGAGTAGTTGCCTTGGCTGTCGGTGGTGGTGGTATAGGTGCGGGCAGTTTCGCCGGTACCGGTGGTGTATTCGACGAGGGCACCAGATTCGTTATCGCTGGCAGATTGATCATTCCACGTATTGCGCTGGATGTGGGTCCCTTGAGGGAAAAATATTTGCGCATAGTCCCAATCAGGGTATGTCGTACAATTCGGTTTACAAGCATCGCTAAGGGTTTGGAATTGACTATAGCCAGCTTGCGGATAGTTTGTCCGCTGGATTTCACGGAATGTCGTGCCCGCTTCTGGACCCATCATCCACTTCCACGTCCCCTCGCTCTCGGCATCACTTCCACCTAACCAGCGTCGTGGGTACCAGCCTGCAGTCATCCCGGGCCATTGCGCACGACTTTCTTGCTTCATAAAGAGCTGGTGCACACAACGATTTTCTTCTGGGGACGTAATAGTTGCCAGATAGCCATTGTTGCCACGCCAGGTACGGGCGGCAGCCATATCACGTGCTTGGGTCCACGTCCAGTTATCGCTCAACGATTCATAGGAATGGCGACGCCCTTGCCAATCGACCCATTCACAGCCTTGGTTGACGTTGGCTTGCCACGGCTCGCTGATGGGGCGGGGAATCCAATTTAAGGTGTTGATACCGTTTCCGAGTTCTCCAGTTGCCCCCTCACCCCAGCATCGTGTTTCACCTGTTTGCAACAGCACACACACAGACCAACTCGAACTTTGATTGATATCGACCGCATTGCTGATTCCCATTACCTGCCACGGTGTCAACGAACCTTCTAGCACAGCCCCTGCATTTGTACTTGCAAATGACGAAATCCATCGCTTGACACCCCAACACCAGACGGTACCATCGAATTTAATCCCACAGTTCCCCCAGCCTGATGCAATTTTGCGCATGCCAGTGGTATTGGTGATCGCAATCGGCGTAGGATATTCGGAAGTGCCGCGTGTACCTGCGGCACCACCATTGACACCATCAATGCGGATTGCCTGCCCCCAACATTTGACGCTCGTATCGGCCAGAATCACACATGAGGCGTAATCACCAGTAGCAAGTTGTTGTATCGTCCCCAAGCCATTGACTTTGCGCGGATCTAATGGCTGTATGTTGGCAATACCGTTTCCAAGTTGTGAAAAGTATGTATTATCGCCCCAACACCAGACTTCACCATTACTTTGTTTGAGATAACAGCTCGATAAATAGCCGTGCTCTACTTTCCCCACATCATTATTGATTGTGTTCCCCGTTGGGAGTTGATATGCACTAATATCTCCGGGAGCATCATTTTTGTAGCACGATACGACGCCAGATACCGCCGTCAAACACCGTATGTTATTCCCGATTCCTGACGAGAGGGCGATGACATCACGCTGAACATGCATTTGTGGAATTTCGCTGGTCTGCACCCCATTCACAAATTGGCTGGTGAGCATCCGAGTACCCCAGCACCACACTGTCCCATCGCGTTTCAGTGCACAACTATTCCCCCACCCCGCAATAATATCGACCACATCAGTCAATCCATTGATAATACCTGGTTCAAGGGTGGTTTCGGGTTTATTTGTCCACCATGGGTGTTTACTCCCCCAGCACGCGACGTGACGATCGGTGAGAATCGCACAGGTCTGCCATCCCGCAGACGATAACTTTGCCACACGCGCCGCATACGGATTGGTCTGCCATGTCACCCGCACATAATTTGCAATCCCACGTGGCTGGTAGGTACCATCACCCAACTGCCCCACACTCGCCTCACCCCAACACAGCACATTACCGTTGGACTGGCGGCCACAGGCGCTTTCTTTGCTCAGGGCTACTTGCGTGATATTACTCAGGCTGGGAATCTGTACCGCACTACTGCGGCGTGTCGTGGTAGTACCTGTAGCTACCCAGCCAGCTTCACCGTGGAATACGTGACCCCAGCACCACACCGTACCATCACTTTTGGCGACACAGCTCTGTTCGTTGCCCACACTCAACGAC
>CAISXI010000061.1 GCA_903889425.1 uncultured Roseiflexaceae bacterium
GCTTCTTTGTCGGCACCGGTATGATGCAATAGCATCCCTAACAAATAATGCCAACCGGCATGATTTGGGCGTTGTTGCACCGCAATCCGATAACTGGCAATGGCCGAGGTGCGTTGCCCCATTCCTAGGAAGGCGTCGCCCAGCAAGGCGTGATGTTCTGCCTGTGCCGGTGCGGCCGCCACCGCTTGTTCGGCGCATTCACGTGCTTCAGACCAACGGGCGCTTTTGGCGTAGGCTGCACTCATGCGGGCATACACTGTAGCGCCGATGGCCGGCGTGGCGTGGCTGTTTTTGGCGTGCGGGGTGGCACGATCGAGGTCGAGTGCTTGCTGTAATTCGATAATCGCCGCTTCGGGAACACCGATGGCGATGAGTACTTCGCCTAGGCGCAAATGATGCATGGCCGATTTGGGCACGAGACTGACCAATCGCTGCGCCACATCTGCCGCCTGGGTAAGATCATCGAGGGCAATCGACACATCACGCAAGCCACTCAAGGCTGATTCATGATTGGGGTCAATCGCCAGTGCTTGCCGATATAATTCACCCGCTTCTTCGTGGCGCGTCAAGCCAAACAACGCTTCGGCGGCGGCCACAATCGCCTCAACGGCATGACCATCGATACCCAATGCTTGGTGTGCCACTTGGAGCGCTTGTTCAAAAAATCCTTGGCTCCGCAACACGCGGCTCCGCTCACTTTGGACATCGACTCGTTGGGGGGCGAGTGTCGCCGCCGCCTCGAGCATTTCGCTCGCCTCATTGGGGCGTTGCGTTGCTAACGCCATGCGACCTACTTGCAACAAGGCATCAACATTGCCGGGGTCACGTTGGTAAGCGCTACGGGCCTGTTCATAGGCGCTATCATAGCGTCCATGTTGCGCCATTGCTTGACTATACGCCACCAAGGTTTGCGGGTTGTCGGGTTGCAATTGAATTGCTTGATCGAATGTCTGAATCGCGGCATCAATTTGGCCATCACCAGCCAAGGCCCGCCCAATCGCTTCGAGTATCGAGCCATTGCTCACCGCATCGACAATCCGGCGCAAGGCAAACAAGGCTTGCTTCCAGTCTCCTTCGGCAATGTGCAACAATCCTGCTTGGAACCACGATTGATCGTCCGGGGTATTCCACAATGCTTTGGCGATATAGCCCCGCGCGCGCTTGATTTGACCACGACGCAACGCAAACCCCGCAGCGGTGCGGAGTAATTCGGCGTTATCGGCATGATGCAACAACGCTCGTTGCAACACGGCATCACCTTGTTCGAAATGGCCGAGTTTTTCGTATGTCACCACCGCATCACGGAGCAATGCGATATTGTCACCATCAATCCCGAGGGCTTTGTTGTAAATCTCGACGGCCTCACGCTGGCGGCCAAGCTCGCTCAACGATTGTGCCATGGCATGCATATAGGTCGTATCGTCAGGCGCCAACGTCACTGCGTTGCGATAGGTAGCCAAGGCCGTATCGTGATCACCGCGGCGCCACAACAAACCAGCCAAATCGCCATGCAACGCAGCATGATTGGCAGATTGCGCCAATGCCGCCCGCACAATTTGCAATGCGCCATCTGCATCACCACGGCGTTGCAGTAATTGCACCAAATGGCGTTGCCCGACAACGTTGGTGGGGGCAAGTTCGATGGCAGTACGCAACGCCACAATCGCGGCATCGCTATCACCACTGGCATCACATACTCGGGCAAAATCAACATAGAGCGTATCGTCATTAGGATGGAGTTCAATCGCCCGTTGCAATGCCGACCACGCCGCATGCCAATCGGACAACGACAAATAGACGCGCCCCAATGTCGCATGGCTGGCCGCATCATCCGGTGCCAAGCGTAGCGCTTTGTCGAGATAATTCTGCGCGGCCCGTAATTCACCACGCAACCAACATAATCGCCCTAATTCTGCCAGCAACGCTGGTTGATCACCTAATTGAGCGACGGCGTGTACAAGCAGGAGCTGGGCATCACTCGCCCGATCCAAATGCTCTAGTACTTGGGCTTTTTGGCGATATAACAGAGGATCATCTGTCACATCACGCAACGCCAAATCAAATGCCTCGAGGGCTGCAGGGTAGTTTTTTTGTTGAATATAAATCTGTCCGAGCGCCCGTGCCACATTGGCACCTTGCTGACGATAGGTGTCAAATAACCCCCGCAACACATGGGCCGCCGCATCGAGTGACCCCAGCTGGCCGTAGGCCACACCTAATTGATGGCGGCTATGCAAGTCTTCGGGGCGGGTTTTGCTAATAACTTCGTACGACTTGACCGCCCCAGGCCAATCGTGGAGCATCGTCGACAAATCGGCAATCCGACGCAACACATCGGTATCTTGCGGTTGCATGGCACTGACCAATTCGAGTTGTTGACGGGCCTGGCGGTATGCTCCTTCTTGTTGCAAGACATCGGCAACCGCCAACCGCAACGCAGGAGTATGCACTCCTGCCGCATGCAACACGTCATCGACTCGGGTTGCATCGTGGTGCAACAATGCCCGCACCACTGCCCGCACCAAACCAAGTTCGATACAACGGCGCACCACGGCCGGGCGGTTTTCGCTCATCGCAAACATGAATCCGACTATTTCATCGTCTTCGGTCAGTGGTGCCAGACTCCAACTCGCCACCGGCTGCGTCAATAGCTGTGTCGCACTGACCGCAGCCCGCAACAAATTATGCCGGAAGGTCAGCGTTTGCTGTTCGTAATCAAACAACAATACCCCAGCCCCCACCAATGCCCGCAACGACCCGATGATTGGGTCGGTGGTCGGTGCTCCCAACAATTGTTGCGCCACCAACGCCGTATTGACGACCCCAGGCAAGGCCCGTTGCACCACATCAGCAAGTACCCACGGATCACGTTGACCACCCATATCGCTACGGATACGCAGTAACCGCGCCAAGGCATCGTGGGCAGTGGCATCGGTGAGCGTCACCACCCCCTGCATCCATTCCCACAACAATTTGCTCCGTAACTGCGGTGGTGGCGCTTGTTCACGTGACATCAATTGGATATAGGCACCCAACCAACGCGGCCGACCGGCTAACACAACAGCGGCGTCATCTCCTTCGAGTAACAGGGCCGCCGCATCACCACACTGCGTCCGCACATAGGCGACTACGTCACGGGGAGGAAGTGGCCGCAAGGCGCGCACATCAGCCGTACTAAACCATGGTCGGAACAACGGCAACGCCTCGCTCCGACAGGTCAACACCCAGCGGGCCTGCGTCCCTAGCGTACTCATCAAGGTGGCAATACTAGAGAGTGCCGTTAATTGAATATCACTGCGTAATTGTTCGAGTCCATCAATAAAAAAGACCAGCGAACGATCACTGAGTTCGCGCCATACCGGCGCCGCTACACCGACACTTTCGCTAATGGTTTGTTCAATTGAATCACGAAATTGTGCCAAATCAACATAAATCGGCACTAGTGGAGTGTTTTTTTGTTTCGTGGTGCGTTGTTCGTTGAGCACCGCATTGGCCATAGTCATTGCCTGCAAGCGCAGGCTACAACTTTTGCCCGCACCAGCCGCACCTACCACCAACAACCGTGGTGATTGGTCAATGGCTTGGCGTAAGGTCAGCTGTTGACTCCGGCCACGGTCGCCGGTCTCATTGGTGACAGACAACGGCGGAAGCGCACGCACCGCAATAGTTGCGGGGTGTGCGATATACGCATCAAGATATGTTTTTATCCACGTGGTACCGTTGTTCATTGCTTACTCACAATTGCTCGGCATCACGTTCAAGCACACAAAACCGCATTACCAAATCAGCAAACATCATCACGATACGTTGCACATCAACATCATCATGCGCCCCATGCACCACCAATGCTTGTGGTGATGCACCGGGACGATACACGGGTACAACCATCAACGATGCGGTTTCGTGCACCACAAAACACAACGTTTCGCGCCGCAAGGCATCGCTGATTTGTGTACATTGTGATGTGCTCAACTGATCAATCATGTCGCTATCGGTTGGTGTTTGCCACAATGATTCAACGGTGCGATTCGGCCCCGGTGCCACCATCGCCATCCCTTCCAATCCCAGTACCGTGACCAAGCGCTCACTCGCCGCAACCTGGGTCAACGGCGTATCTTGACTCTCTTGCTCGCGCCCAATCATCTGCCACAACACCTGCATTGCTTGTTGGTCACGCTCGCGGCGCTCACTATCTGCCAACATTAAACTGCGCATCCGCACGAGTACCAACAATTGCGCCAAGGCTTCGTGTTGCATCCGATCGAGTAGACTGGGATTTCGATGCACGACCAATGCACTCTGTTCATCCGCATGTGCCGATGTAATCACAAAGCAATCGGTCTTGTTGCTCACAACTGGCATCCGTTCACCAGCCAAATAAAAATCAACCGCTGCCCCGACGATGTCATACCCCCGGGCTCGTGCCGTACGCATTAATTCGGCATGACTCGTCGTTTCTACAATACTGAGATTTGCGTGTTGCCATTCTGCAAAACGCTCACTCGTCGTTTGGATAGACAACATCGGCTCTACTTGATGTTGAACCCCCGTATATAAACAAATCACTGCTGATTGAATCATGCTACTTAACCATGCCACCGCCATACCCGCAATACATTGCACAAACAAAACCGTCGCCAACCCGTCACTCACCACGGGCATATCCATCAACGCAACAGCCAACAAAATCACGATTCCCATGCAGGTCGAGGCAATCGTATTGCGCATCCCGCCGGTAATCGCTCCAATCGGGATGAGTACCAGCACCACCCCCAAAATCGGGCTCATTACCCCACCCGTGCTACTGATGAGTAATGCCACAACCGCCCCATCACCAGCAAGGCGCAACCAATACGGCAGTTCCATCCGTTGCTCACATACCAACATCAGCAACGTCAATACGATACTCAATCCCACCCCGATTTGGGTGCCGAGCGTACTTCCCACCAATGCACTTACCCCGATAGTCATTAACAAAATCCGCGTCGCAACCGTCGCTTGGGCAACGATTTCTTGCAATCGGCGCTCGAGCTGTGGCAACCGCGATGGCGGTAACTCATTGACAATATGAGGCAACCGCACTGAAATCGTGCTCCGCATTACTGTTGGCATTGGTATATACATTCCACCCTCACTTCCCATGCAGGTGTATTTTGTTACATTACATTTAGGTTACAGCACTATATCGCATAGTATACGCTTCAAGATGACAGTTGTCAAGTACTTTGTAATCTTTTAGTAATATTAATTACCAAATTATGTTTTGATTATGAATTTTCAAGTACATTTAATAATTTAAACATTGTATTTTCATTGCAATTGTTTCCAAAATCAGCCATTTCCACACTTTGTGATGACAAAAAACCAACACTCCGACATTACCTGTCGAAGTGTTAGTTTTTACAAAAAGATGCTAGGTATGTTAACCGTTAACCGCTAATATATTTGGATCCAGCCAATGCAACCAATTTATGGGTTAGACGAGCCGCGGTGTATATATGGTCGAAATCAACGATGATCGGCTTTTTCGAGTAGCGATAGTACGGGAGTTTGTGTCGTATCGGTAGGCAATGGGGGCATATCCATTTGGCAGCCAGTGGGGAGCGGATTGGGGGGAGTCACACCAAAGTAGGCTTGCATCATTTGGGTGACGGCTGGGACAGCGATGGTAGCAGAACCGTCATACATATCGCCACTCCCCTCGCTCAGCACCACCACTTCGATTTGGGGGTCTTCGTAAGGGGCAAAGCCCACGAACCACGAATGGCTTTGGCGGACGATAATCATACCGGCACCATTGGGATTACGCACGGTTAATTCGGCGCCAAATTCGGCGGTACCGGTTTTACCGGCAATCGAAAGCCCCGAGCATTCTACACGGGCGGCAATATTGGCACCTTCGACCACGGCGCGGCGCATCCCAATTCGAGCTGTTTCATAATAGGCTGGATTAAACGGCAACGTACGGAGTAATTCCGGTTGCACCTCTTGGAGTACGGTACCGTCACTCGCCACGACCGCCCGCACAATTTGGGGGCGATACACGTTGCCATTATTGGCAATTGCGGCACCCGCCATGGCTAATTGGAGCGGGGTAGATTCGACATTACCTTGGCCAATCGCCGCATTATAGGTATCACCAGTGGTCCAGGCAGCGCGCAAGGCTTGTTGCTTCCAGCCAGGGGTAGGGACACGACCAGGTTGCTCACCATAGAGGCTAATGCCGGTGGCCGCGCCAAACCCAAATGCGGTCAAGCCTTCAGCAAGGCGCGTGATTTGCAACCCCTGGGGAATCGTTTGTTCTTTGGGTTGCAAATTAACGACACCCTCGCGATTACCGCCACTAATCGATATGAAAAAGATATTCGACGAGCGCATCAGCGCCTCAGTAACATCAATCCACCCGTTATCGCGTGGCACCGAATTGGGGAATCGATAGAAGCGATCTTCCACATACTGGTCTTTGAGGATTAATTGACCAGGGTCACGTATCAGGGTATTGGCGGTAATTACTTTGTTATGCAACGCAATTACTGCATCAAATTGTTTGATGGTTGAGCCTGGGGGATATTGCCCTGAGATAACGCGATTGGTCAACGGCGCCAAGCGTTGATTTTCGGCACGTTGAGCGGGAGGAGGATTCAACAACGCCGAAAGTTCTTGGCTCCGTGCGGGATCCACCCAGATATTGTTGTCATACGCTGGCCAGCTTGCCATTGCGAGCACCCGACCTGTTTTGACTTCAATAATTACGGCAGCACCGCTTTGGAGTGGCAAATAGCTCTTTTTGTAGGCAAAGCGATCAGGCATAGTAGCACGCCGTTTTTCGGCAATATTAATCCAGTTGCGCAAAATTTGTTCGACTTTGCGTTGCAACGTGATATCAATCGTCAGCACCAAACTATCGCCATCGCGGGTCGGTTGGACCACTTGCGCAGCCCTGACGGGACGCCCAAGGCTATCAACGATGACTGCTTCAATCCCCATTTGTCCACGCATTTGCGCTTCGTAGCTATATTCGATGCCACTTTTGCCGATGCGGTCGTCGTTCAAATAGCGGGGGATGCCTAATTCATAGGGGTTGATTTTTTTCTGGACAATGCCACATTCCACCGCATGGCCAATCGAGTCGAGTAACCCGACCACCCACGAACGCGCAGGGTTTTGGCGCACCAATTCACACGAGCCGACGCGACCAACATACCCGAGGATGTGTGACAACGATTGGACGCTCCCACTCAATGGGTATTGACGGCGATAATCTTGTTCAATTACCACACCAGGCAGGTTGGCTGCGTTTTCTTTGAGTACCATCGCTATGGCGCGCGGCACATCAGTGGCAATAGTGATGGTTTGATAGCGCGGTGTATCGCTGGTACGGACCATTTTTTCGACAGGATTTTCGAGGGTTAATGTTTGCGAAAATTGCTCACTGAGTTGCATGGCATTGACAATATCGCGGGGCGGGATATCACCTGTCAGCCAATTTTGCATGGTAATATTATCAATACGCGCAGAAATGGTATCACCAAACACCCGAATCAGGTCATTGCGCAGTTCAGGGCGTTGAGCAATCTGGGTCGCTGGTGAAATAACCAACGTCCCGGTAATGTCCAAGGCACTACTGAGATCTGATAATGCGCTATCGACATCGCGGACCAAGGCTGCATCATCGCTCACAATCGGGGAGTTCCAGCGTGGCACAAAACGAGTCACAGGGGCATGACGTTCGACGATTTGGGTAGCCCCAAACAAAAATTCTTTGTTCACTGGAATTTGCATGGGGAGCATACGCTCAACCCGACTAAATCCGGTGAGCGGCACATCGGCGAGTTTTTTGGCAACACCTTCACGCAGTGCATTGTTTTTTTCGAGCGTTACGGCAGGAGAAATAGTCAGGGTATTGGTAATACCTAGTACTTGGCTTAATTCAGCAAACACATGAAAACGTTCACGCGAGCCTTCTGCAGGTAAATCACTGACACGAATTGCGACCGTGTAAACGGGGCTACTTTCCGCCAAAAGTGTTTTGGCATCACTCGCATAAATTTCGCCACGAAACGGCCGAATTGGCACATAGCGGGTGGTATTGACGGTAGTCACATAGCGGTCAGACTGTGTTTCGACGAGTTGTAATTGATACAAACGACCAATCAACGCCAAAAACACCACCGCGACTAAGAATTTGGGCATAAACAAGCGCATAACGCACCTTTAATCGCTGAATCAATACACGTCGAGTGGTAACTCGCCGCGACGCATACTCCGCAACACCAAAAAAACCGGTAACGCAGGCACCAAAATAACCAGTACGCCAGGAATAAATACCACCGTGACATACGTGAACAGATTAAAGCCACCGACGAGTGCATAGAGGAGCAACCCATTACAAAAATAATAAACCACGCTGCCGATAATAACCGCCACAATTGGCAAGATCCAGTTCTCGCTAGTAATCCGCGATAACAACACAAAGACCATCACTACCGCCAAAATCAGCCCAATACTATGCATCCCTAACCATGAACCACTCAGGCAATCGAGGATTAATCCGCCGTACAAGGCCCAACGTGCGGTTGTCACAATTGGTTCAATCAACGTACGAAGGACGATTAGTAACAAGAGTAAATTGAGTGACACGCCAAAGATGTCGGTCAAAAATACTTTTTGACTAATCACTATCGCAATCAGAATCAGAATAGTACGCACTTCGTACCATACGATTTCTTCTATTTTGTATCGTTGTGGATTATCCATACGTAATGCACCAATTCCGGATTAATATATGGTTGCACATCAACCGCTTTACTCCGGCCATCAACATAGGCTGATTTGGCAATACCAACAGGAATATCTGCGGGAATAGCGGCATTGGGCAGCGATGGTCCATACAAACGAGTAAGTCCAGCAGTAACCACACTATCACCCGCTACAACTTCTGCGTCACGCTCGATTTCGCTCATTTGCAACACACCATTTACTTGCAGGCTACCATGCAAAATCCCACGCACTATGGATGTACCATGATACGCTTGCACACTAATAATGCTACTGTAATCATCGATTAGCGTCACACTCGCACTATCGGTATTGACCACAGATACCACGCCGATGAGTGCAGGTGGACTGCTTTGATAGCGCGAAATAACCGCCATGCCGACTTTGATGCCGCTACTACTCCCCGCACTAACGAGGGCGATGCGGCGACCATCGGTGAGCGTCTGCACACTGATATCAGCGCCTATCAATTGCCATGGGTGAGATTTTTCGATGCGCAATTGTTCACGCAGGCGCATATTTTCAATTTCGATTTTAGGGATACGCAAAATCTGGGCTTTGAGGTCGCTATTTTCTTTGCGTAAGGCATCACGTTCTTGGATGACTCGTTGCAAATCATGTGAGCCTGCCACAAAATCACCAGCTTGGGCATTGATACCATACACAGCAGATACCAACGGTGTCAAACTATTCGTCAGATATGCGCGTACAGTAGCTAACACCCCCTGGGTATCCAGCAAAAACATCACCAGCGCCATAAACAACATGGCACCGACAATGAGCGCATTGCGCCGATAATTTGCGCCCCCACGAAAAGACGAACGATCACGCATACATCGGCGCCCTCACACTCCAGCCACGACGGACGTCGTGATTGCTTAGTACTTTACCCGGCGGGTTCGTTGCGTCGACATCAAGATATCACGATAAATCGGATTCTGGAACTCTTCGACCATTTTGCCCGCACCACGAGCCACACACGACAAGGGATTTTCGGCGACATACACCGGCATGCGGGTTTCGGCAGCAATCCGGCGATCTAGACCGCGCAACAATGCGCCACCACCGGCCAGGACAATGCCGTGTTCCATCACATCGGCAATCAATTCCGGGGGAGTTTCTTCGATAGCAGAACGGATATCGGCCAAAATCGTATTAATCGGTCCCGAGATACCTTCGCGGAGCTCGACACTCGACACCTCTACCGATTTGGGCAACCCAGTCAGCATATCGCGACCACGGAGCACCACTTTGAGTTCTTCTTCGAGCGGGTATGCGCTACCAGCAGCCACCTTGGCACGCTCTGCCATACGCTCGCCGATGTGCAAGTTATATTCACGGCGCGCAAATTCAATGATGGCTTCGTCGATTTCATCACCTGCGGTACGGATTGAGTGATTGACCACAATCCCACCCAACGAAATCACGGCGACTTCAGTGGTACCACCACCAATGTCGATAATCATCGAGCCGATGGGTTCGTCGACGGGTAAGCCAGCCCCAATAGCCGCAGCCATTGGTTCTTCGACCACATAGGCCTCACGGGCATTGGCATTGAGGGCAGCGTCACGCGCAGCCCGCATTTCGACTTGCGTTACCCCTGACGGCACTCCAATCACCACCCGTGGGCGCGGCGAAATCAAGCCAAATGAGCGATCATGGGCTTTTTCGATGAAGTGTTTAATCATTTTTTCAACCACATCAAAGTCAGCGATTACGCCGTCTTTGAGGGGGCGCACGGCAATGATATTGGCGGGGGTCTTGCCAATCATGGCTTTGGCATCAGCACCGACCGCAATTACCTGTTTGGTTTTGCTGTCGATTGCCACCACCGATGGCTCACTAATCACGATCCCACGTCCACGTACATGCACCAATGTATTGGCAGTACCAAGGTCTATACCGAGATCGCGACCAAACATACCAAATAATGAATTAAGCGGATTAGAAATTCGCACTATACGTTCCTCTATCGTATTGTACCGGTATACACCGCTACAATATCACGTCGCAATTATATCCCATGAGTCTCACGAAAGTGCATTTATTGTTCTTCGAATACTGCTTTTACCCGGAACATTCCTTGCTGGGTATCAGCACTATTGGCCAAGGCGGCATCACGACCTAATGACGCTCGATTTGCATCATCACGCAATGCATTCACCAAATCAGTCACTTGTGCAGTTGGTTCGACACCAGTCACATCAACCGCTTGGAGTGCACTGACATGCTCCAATATGCGTGACAATTGCACTTGCATACCGTCAATTTCGTCGTTGGTGAGGCGTAATCGCGCTAAATCTGCTACCCGCACCACGTCAGCCCGTGTTAATGCCATCTGTCTACCTCATTTACACTACACAAAAACACGCCTTACCCTATGGTTCGCATTGTCGCCACAATGTGATTGGTATGGATTGCACCACCCACAAAAAACTATATACATACACTATAGTACCACACTCAGTACGCACCAATACCGAACTATACCGCCGGTAGCTGATTTCAGTGGCGCTTAGTTGTCTACTTTGGTTGCAGTGGCGACAACAGTGCCCGTCGTGACTGGGAGCGGGGTGGCAGTGAGCACCGGCGTTATCACCACGGTCCCTACGGGTACCAACGTACCAGCAATACTAATTGTCGCCGCAATTGGCGAAGGATTTATACTTCCCCCACTGATGCGTGAGAGTTGCACCACCGGAATATCGCTCATCAAGCGAATATCTTCGGGGATAGTCAACTGCACCTGCCGCATCGTATTACCATCATCCCACGTCCCCACACTCACCTCGGCACGAATATTATTTACCGATCTGCGTTGCATCGCACTCGAACTCATAATCACTTCGATCATTACAATCGCCGGGTTCGCACGCACCTCAACATCAGCGGGTACATCTCGGAGTTCAATTACCACTGGTACCTGCAGGCGGATTGATTGTTGATTTTGCTCTACGATTAATCCCACCTCAATATTTTTTGATGTGGCATCGAGTGGGAGAATCCCCTCTGGGAAATTTATTTCTACGGTACGTGATACCGACTTGGTGAGGTCATTAATATCAATAGGCACTGTCTGCACGTTGGTGGTTTTTTCGAGAATCTCGGAACTCCCCGTAATCGACACCAACAGCGGATTGACGCGCACATCACGTAAGCGGAATCCGGCTGCCACAAATCCCGTAACTTGCGGTAACACCACGACTTCTTTGGCACCGATTTTTTGCTTGATTTCAATCGAAATATCGACTTTATCGGGCGTAATCGTCAACCCATTAATTAACTTCCCCCCACCATCAATCAATGTTACGGGCAATGCATTGGTATAACTCGCCGTCACGGAACCATTGATATCGACATTGACCCGCGCTTCTTTGATGCGTTTAATCAGCGTTTGCGGGCCATACACCACCACCGTACGTTGTGATAAAGGAATCGTCGGTGCCAATATCTCAACCCCAATGCCTGGATTATTAAATTGGCGATTGTTAATGACGACCGGTATCGTGATTGTTTTGAGCAAATCAACCCGTACATCCAACGACGTCACCGCATGTTTAAAGGTCATATACCCAATATCATTACGCGTTGAGGTTACAACAATGGGGATTTTTTGGAGTGCCACCGTCGCATTAGTCAAATCAACTACTGCGCGAATGTCGCCATCGCGTAGCTGGCTCAACGTGTTTTTGGCTGCCCATACTTCAACTGGTGTCGTCCCCAACGTGGTTTGAATCAGGCCATTTGCATCGATAATCACTGCATCGACCGGCAAATTACGGACTTCAATCGGTACGTCATATATTTTGCGATCTTCGGGGTTTTGCGTGACCGTAACAAATCCCCACAACGCCAAGGCTGCCACAAACGACAAGGCCAGGCGCACCCCTACAACGGATAAACGAATCATGCCACCACCTCACGGCCCGTTTCGGTATCAACCCGCAACAACTCAACCAGCAACACGCCAATCCGCTCTTCGTTGAGTTGGCTAATCATTTGGCCATCATGAAACATCGTCACCGCGCCGGTTTCTTCGGATACCACCACCGCTACGGCATCAGATTGCTCGGTAATCCCGCGGGCAGCACGATGGCGGGTACCATAGCGCCGCACACCGCCCATTTCTTCGCTCAACGGCAACACCACATTGGCCGCCAAAACCCGCTCACCACGAATCAGCACTGCCATGTCATGGAGCGGCGCATTGGGATGAAAAATTGCCATCAACAATGGCACACTCGTACGCGCATCAAGGTGCACACCACGATCGGCATAATCTTGGAGCCCCACATTGCGCTCAAGCACAATCAAGGCCCCAATCCCTTGTTGTGACAACAACATGGCACTGCGTGCCACGTTGTTGATCATCTGTACCCGCCCACCATCATCGTTGCGCCGGCGAAAATTCGCATACCACAATCGATTTGATTGCCCTAATGACTCGAGTAAGCGCCGTAATTCAGGCTGGAACACCACCGGTATCGCTACCACTAATGCCGGCTGTAACGCATGTACGACAATCCAACGAATCGTCTCGAATGGTGACAATGCCAGCACGAATACCAGCACGACAATCACCAAAATCCCTTGGATTAATTGGACGGCCCGCGTCCCCCACATCGTTTTCAAAATCCAATAAAACAACCCCGTCACCAGCGCAATGTCGATTAACGGCACTGGGCTGGTAAATGGGTTTAAGCGCGCAAATAAATGAATTATGTTGTTCAGCCATTCGGATTCAGCAAACATAGTATTTGATATCCCGCATCAAAAATACCCGTCCGGTTTTGTATTTACTACGAATTGTAGCATAGTTTACAATTAACGTACACTGCGCCCTAAATGTAAATACACTATCGCAAAAATCTACGGTCGGCGCGGTGGTCGTGGGGATTTACGCCGTTGGGCGGGTGGTAGTCGGCGGTAATCATCGCCATCCATGATGATAAATTCTTCGCAGATGGCCCGATCGCTCATCCGTGAAAAAATTCGTGGTTCGATTTCTTCGGGGCGGCGATTGCTCGTAATCACCGTGGGCATACGTCCGTTATAGCGGTGATTGATGATTTGGAAAAGTTTTTCACGCGCCCAAGGAGTCGTGTTTTCGGTACCTAAATCATCCAAAATCAAGATAGCCGCATCGCGAATCAATTCAAATCGTTGATCATACTGCACTTCACTCGATGGTCCAAAGGTAGAGCGCAAATGGTCGAGCAAATCAGGCACCACGGCAAACAACACCCGGTAATTTTGTTTGAGCAATTCGTTGGCAATCGCACTCGCCAAATGGGTTTTACCGACGCCATAATTCCCAAAAAAGACCAACCAACCGTCTGGTTTTTTGGCGAAATCGACCGCCCGCATAAACGCCCGTTTGACCCCGCGCATATCGGTATCAAAGGTTTCAAATGTTTTGTCTTGGAAGGCGCTGAGATTGCTCATTTCGAGCAAATCATTGGCGGTGCGGCGGGCACGATCGGCTAATTTGCATTTACACGGCACCAGCATGCCAAAACGCGGATGCCCAAAGGGCACCGCTTCTTTGTAGTAGCCGATTCCACCACATTCAGGGCAAAGGTTCGAGGTCACTTACATCACTCCCTCGACGAAATAAATCGCCATAGGCACCATCAGTATATCGCGTTACATCTATTTCAGCCCCAGGTGTCGTTGGGATGGCATCACCACGGCCATCTTTGCTCCAACGCGCGAGGATTTTGGCAATATAACGCCACGAACGCACATTAGCCAACACCGCTTCACGGATTGCATCGGGTAGCCATGTGGCTGGGTATTGGGCTTCAGCACGTTGTAATTCGGCCAAAATCATCGGTGTCACTACCCCAATGTGTTGCTCGTACACCGCCACAATGGTAGGGATGGGCAGTAGCTCTGCAGATGGTTCAGCGCTGGCGTCGTGGCGCTGTGCCCACGCCAAATTGGCGGCAGTATGCACCAAATACCAATTAATCGCCCGACCATGGGCATCTGGGCGCACTACATGCATAATAGTCCCGCGTTTTACGGCGAGCCCCAAGCCTTCGGCCAACAAATCACTGGGTCGAGCATGCACGGCCACCGCCTGCAAGCTCTGTGCCAAAATGTCATCGGCGACCAACGCATCCCAACTCACCCGCCGCGGTCGACTGGTTTGGCGCGTCACCAGCGCAAACAGATGCAGGGTGACTTTGAGCTCGAGCAGGCTGGTGATGTGTGGCAAAGCCCGCATCACAAAATCTGCCGGGAGTGGGACAAGTTGATTAGGATCATTGGCCATCGCTTAGTATCCTTCGGGCGCGCGATACGTCAAGTCGGCAAAGCGCGTCGTCGATGGATCAAAACGCATGTTTACCACCCCCACCGGGCCATTACGGTGCTTGGCGATGTGGATTTCGGCAATCCCTTTTTTGTCACTGTCTTTGTTATACAACTCATCGCGATAAATAAACATCACAATGTCGGCGTCTTGCTCAATCGAACCCGATTCACGCAAGTCGCTGAGCATCGGTATGTGACTTTGGCGCCCTTCGACGGCACGTGACAACTGCGACAAGGCAATGACTGGCACATTGAGCTCACGCGCCAAGGCTTTGAGTCCACGCGAGATTTCGCCTACTTCTTGGACGCGGTTTTCTTTGCCGCGCCCCGACATCAACTGCAAATAGTCGATGATAATCAGGCTCACGCCGTGTTGCGATTGCAAGCGCCGCGCTTTGCTCCGCAACTCCATGATACTAATACCGGGGGTATCTTCGATATAAATCGGTGCTTGGGCTAAGCGACCCATGGCATCAAAGACGATTTTGAGCTGATTATCGGGGACTTGCCCGAGGCGCAAACGATGGGTGTCGATTTGGGTTTCCATGGCGATCAAACGCTGCACGAGCTGTTCGCGACCCATTTCGAGGCTAAACACGGCCACGGTATTGGAGTAGTACATGGCCACGTTGTAGGCCAGACTCATGGCAAACGAGGTTTTGCCGGTACCAGGGCGTGCCGCCAAAATAATCAGGTCAGAGCGTTGCAAGCCACCAGTGATTTGATCGAAGTCACGGTAGCCGGTCTGCACCCCCATCACCTCGCCGCGATGTTCTTGTAGGTAATTGAGTTGTTCGTAGTAGCTATCTACCACCGACGAAATATGCACAAAATCTTGCGAGGTGCGTTTTTGGGCAATATCAAACAACAACGCTTCGGCTTTGTCGATGGTTTCGTCGATTTCGATTTGTTCGTTATAGCCCAAGGCAGCAATTTGGGCACCGGTATTAATCAAGCGTCGCAAAATAGCCGTCCGTTCGACGGTACGGGCATAAAACTCGACGTGGTACGAGGTGGGCACACCTTCGACTAATTCACCGAGATAGATGACGCCCCCCACTTGCTCGAGGTGCCCGCGCCGGCGTAATTCTTCCGAGACGGTGCGGGTATCGGGAGGGACACGATTATTGAAGCAGGCCAGCATTGCTTCGTAGATTTGGCTATGACGCTCGAGATAAAAGTATTCGGGCTTGAGCCAGGCCGCAATGGCTGCGAGGGCATCACGATTGAGCAATACCGATCCCAACGTCGCACGCTCGGCGTCAACATTGCTTGGCAGCGTTGGTTGTGTCATAGAAATTGCTCCTCGTAAGGGGAATAGTAGCGCAACATGCCATGCCTAAAATAGGCATGGCATAGAGAAAAAACGAAGCGCGGAATAAAACAAAGACGACTAGGCGTCTTCGCCAGCAGCCGTAACGGTTACCTTGACAGTCGCTTCCACACCCGAAATGATGCGATAGCTGACATCAAAGGTACCCACACGCTTGATGGGCTCGTCCAACACAATCCGGCGGCGGTCGATTTCGACGCCCACAGCGGCATGCAACTTCTCGGCGATGTCCGATGCCGTCACTGAACCGAACAAACGCTCGTTTTCACCGACACGCTCCACAAAGGTCAACGACACCCCACTGATGCGTTGTGCCAATTGTTCAGCCTCGGTCCGCAATTCGGCTTCACGCTTGCGCTGTGCAGCAAACCGCTCTTCGGCTTGTTTGATGGCACCACGGGTTGCAATGACTGCAAAGCCTTGGGGCAACAAGTAGTTGCGTCCAAAACCACCCGAAACTTCTTTAATTTCACCTGCTGCACCAACATTATCGATGGTCTTGGTCAGCAATACCTTCATCTTCGTCGCCACAATTGGCTCCTTATCCCGCTCACGTAACACTCTATAGCGCTACGTCACAGACAATAACCTATGCCTGACACAATATGCTCCCCCCATATTACCACAGCGAATGGTGAGGGTCAAACCGAATTTGCAATTGGTGGTTGCTGATATATCACATTTGTCTCGCACAGGGCACACAGAGGTCGCAGAGGCTTTTTATTGTGTGGTGGTAATCGATGCATGTCAATCCGTGCGAGATGCCATTTTTCTCACACGGAGGTATAGAGGCGTGTTATTGTCTCGCACAGGGCACACAGAGGGCACAGAGGCGTGTTATTGTGTGGTGGTAATCGATGCTGTCAATCCGTGCGAGATGCCATTTTTCTCACACGGAGGTATAGAGGCGCGGGTACCCCAACATCAAGGGCATTTTCAATTTTCAATTTTCAATTTTGCATTTTCTGCGCAAATCAAGGCAAATCATTAGATAATACGTATATGGTACACAACACGACCATTGCGTGGGCCCAAATCGTGGTGGCCTTGCCACCGCGCATCAGCGAAATCCTCGCACACCTGCACACCATTGCCACCAGCCATGGTGCGACCCTCTATATTGTCGGCGGCGCGGCTCGCAGTGTATTTACCCATGACCTGATTACCGATCTCGATTTGGCCATTGCCAATGGCCAACCCGATACCATGACCGCCATGGCAACCTTTCTCGAAGGCACGATTACCCAACACGACCAATTTGCCACGGCTACGATTACGCTTTCTACCGCGGTTGCCCATACCCTCGGTATCGCCGGGATTGATATTGTGCCTGCCCGTACCGAAACCTATGCCCGCCCCGGTGCATTGCCTGATGTAACTCCTGCTGACATCATGAGCGATCTGGGGCGACGCGACATCAGTGTCAATGCCATTGCCATAACCGTACACCCCCATGCCGACTGCCTCGTCTATGATCCATTTGATGGTTGTGGGGATTTAGTTCGAGGCATTGCCCGCATCCTCCACCCCAATAGTTTGCTTGATGACCCCACCCGCATCATTCGCATCGCCCGCATTGCGACCCGCCTTGGTTTACGCATCGATACATCCACCCGTCACGCGATTCGTCATGCCTGCACGCACACGGTAATCAGTCATGTGTCACAACGACGCTGGCTCCAAGAATTGCGCAAAACAATGGCTGAAGTTGACCCAGCACCGGCCCTCGCATTACTGCAACGGTGGGGATTATTGCGGGCAATCCATCCCAGTCTGTGCTACCGCAAACGCGCTGCGCCATACCTCACCCAAATCGCACCTGGCTACCGTATAATCATTTTGTTTTGGGATGCACCCCTACGCCACCTCGATGATATTATCAAGACATGGCATGAATTACCCGTCGTCTACCGGCAAATCCCGCGTTTGCGGCGCCAAAAACGCCAAATCAACCAACTCACCCATGCCCCGGCTAGTACAATTGCGCGTCAGTTACGCCGGTTTGATAATGACTTGCTTGGTGCCATTGCCGTAATCTACCCTGGCGTAGCTACGCTATTGGCACGTTGGCAGCAGGCCACGCAACAAGCCCCGCCCACACTCGTGAATGGCAATGATTTGCTGGCGTTGGGTGTCCCAAAGGGACCACGTGTCGGTCAAATCCTCGATACACTCTCATTGGCATTACTTGATCAAAAAATCACCCCAAGCGACCGTACCGGACAATTGGCATGGATTGCCCAACAATTCATTTCTCAATCACACTGATATACGGTATAATAAAATGCTATACTCAAATGATTGTTTTACGTTACACGTGGGGGAGAGAAGAGACGCATGGATGGCAAACAGATAACCTTTGGCACCACGGGCTTCGACGAGTTGCTCGAAGCGCTCCGTGAAGCTGGTGAGCCCCAAGATATCGCGTGGCTCGCAGAACGGTATATTGAAATTTTGCGTAAACTGGCCCAAACGGAGGAACAAGAATGACCACTCTTCCCACGTTTGCTGGGACGCCCGCAGAGCGCACCCTCGCTGAGCAAATCCACGAAGTCATGCGCATGCAAGGGCATTTTTTTGCCAGCGATGCCCCGATCCAACAACGGGTCAGCCACTTGGTTACTTTTTTTGCGCCACGGCGCGGTGGTGATGAAGCAGCGACCCACGCCGAAATCAATGCGGCCATCAGTGCCAACCCAGAGATTTTTGCGCAGACAAGTGATGGCGAAGACATTATCATTACCACAGCCCGCGCTGGTATCTATCGTGCCCGCGTTGCCGACACCAAACATAGCCTGCAAGCGCGGTTGTACGAACCCGAGCATCCATTGCCACTCGACGATTTGAGTGTAGTGATGACCACGACCCGCCCAACGATGCCCAAAATCGACCCCGTCTATGTATCTGAGTACTGGTTGAGTGATGCACCACCCTCTGAAGATGGCAGCGAAATCGACGAGGATGCAGATGTCGACATCGACACGGATGCCCCGGTAATTACTGCTGATATGAATGTGGCACCAGTCAAAACGCCGCTCCATATGCATCGTGATACCACCCGGGTCACATTGCCCCAAGGGATTACCATTGATGTGGCGCTTTCGCTCGATCACATCATGGGCTTGCATGGCGAAGCAATTATCAGCGCCTTGCGTAGCTCCATCGAAAAAGACCCCATCAAACGCTTTGCGGTGTTTGGCAGTCATGTGGCTGACGAGCACGAAGTCCGTTCGTTCAGCAAAAACGAAATCCGCCAAATCACCGAATACATCGAGAGCGAGCAACAAGTGCCCGTGCTCGACAGCGATATTTTGGTCAATGTGCTGCGGGTCAATCCACGCGCCGTCGATTACGAACGCCAGCGCTTCGCCCTCAATTACCGTTTGCTCAAAGACCTCGAATTTGTGGGTGTGGCAGGAGCCAATTTGTGGGCCACCCGCAAACTGCTCGACAAAATCGGCGCCAACAAACGCATCAAAGCGGCCGACATGGCGGCATTTGTCAATCACCTCGAAGAAGGTTTTGACGATAGCCTCACCGTCACGCCGGCAGCGACCATCCAACAACGGGGCACTGTTGAGCATAAATTGACCTTTTTTGAATGGGAATATGGTATTTTGCCGTTCAATGATGCGTTGGAGGCTATCTTACCCACCCCCGTCATCAATCGCCAAGGCAATGCTGTTTTGACCTTCGAAATGGCCCAACATGCCCACTACGCCATTAGCATCAATGTACGCTTCCCGGCGGGGACGCGTGGTGGCTGGCTGCAAGGGTTCGACGAACTCTTCCGTGAGTGGTTCGTACCTGGTGCCGCTATTACTATTAGTCGCACCAATCAACCCAATGTGCTCACGATTGGCTACCAAGAAGTCGACGACCGCATCGAGCAATTGCTGTATATCGATGACAGCAAAAAGAAAAGCAAGTATGCCTTTGCCGAAATGCGCGTCACCTCGACAGTCGACGAAGATTTGTTGCCGACCCAAGCCAATGTGGGACGTATTCGCAAAATCAAGTTTTTTGAGATTAGCGAACGCAAAAACATCCACACCTTGCTCGAAAACATCTTTATGGGCTTTGGCGAAGAAGTGGGCA
Organism: uncultured Roseiflexaceae bacterium; assembly: GCA_903889425.1. Taxonomy (GTDB): domain Bacteria; phylum Chloroflexota; class Chloroflexia; order Chloroflexales; family Roseiflexaceae; genus UBA965. Next base: position 20,531 of record CAISXI010000061.1, read on the forward strand.
GCAAACAAGACCCCATCTATCGCTTGAGCTTCGAGCAACTCTTTGCGGTCATGTCGGTCTACCGCACCGTCACCCGCAAATACTTGTTGCACGTGCTCGATGAGCATGAGCAATGCAAACGGGTCAACAACACCAATGGGATGTGGGATTGCCGCGTTGACGTGGTTGTCAACGAGCGCAACGACAACGCCGGCGGTTTTTATGACGAAGAAGAAGAATAACGCTAGCACCAACGAACCCGATACACGAGGGGCTGAGCAACTGCTCATCCCCTCGTTGTTATCCACAGCGAGGTAGCATGACTACGCCAACCCTCACCAGCACCCTGCAATTATTGCGCGATCCCGCCAACATTACCCGGGGGCGTCTACGCATTTTCACCGACTTACGTGACCGCGATCACACCACCTTTTGGCCAGAGTGGATTACCATCCCCGAAGCCGCCCGCATCCGCATCATCACCTTGATGAACGAAATCAGCGAAGACAACCTCGAGCTCGACTTCCGCACTGTGATGCGCTGGTCACTCGACGACAACAACGCCGAGGTGCGCCGGCGGGCTATCGACGGGCTCAGCGAAGAAGAACACCCCCGCATCATCCCGGACCTACTCGACCGCCTGCAACACGACAGTGCCGACGACGTACGTAGCCAAGCAGCCATTAGTCTGGCACGGTTTACGGCGATGATTGCCACGGATGAATTATCTGACCAAACCGCAACCACCCTCATCACCACCCTCAAACAGGTGCTCGCCACCAGCCGCAACCACCTCGATGTGTATCGGCGCACCCTCGAAGCCCTCGGCTCGGTCGCCGACGATACCATTACGGCCAGCATTGCAGCAGCCTGGCAAAGCGACAGCCTGCCGTTACGCGAAAGTGCCCTCGTGGCGATGGGACGGAGTGCCGACACACAGTGGCTACCGATAATCCGGATCGCCTTACAACACGTCAATGCCGCCATCCGATTTGAAGCAGCCACGGCAACCGGTGAATACGGCGATGATGCCAGCACCTTGGTGCCGTTGTTGACTGATTTGACCCGCGAAGACGACATCGAAGTCGCCACGGCGGCGATTTGGTCGCTCGGCCAAATCGGTGATGAACGCTCCATCAAAGCCTTGACCCAGCTCACTAAATCGCGCGACACTGCCAAACGTGATGCGGCCGTAGCTGCCCTCGAAGAACATGCCGGCAACGATGATATTTTTGGCGGCTGGCGCCCTTCCTCAAAAAGTGATGACGACAGTTATTTTGATTTTGATGGTGAAGGTGAAGAATAATGCATTATGCTGCCCTAAACGAAATCACTGCACACTATGATCTCATCTGCGTATCGGCGCATCTCGACGATGCAGCCTTGTCGTGTGGTGGGCAGTTGTTGGCGGCCCGGCAGGCCGGGTTACGCACCTTGGTGGTGACGGCCTGTACCGCGGTACCCCCCGTCAGTGCCAGCTATA
>CAISXI010000062.1 GCA_903889425.1 uncultured Roseiflexaceae bacterium
ATGGCTGCTGCCGCTGCCACGCACTGTACGCTGGCAACGGCTCACCATGCAGGTGGCTGTAATTTAATCGAGGCCGACATGAGTGGGCGTGATTTGAGTGACGCCGACTTTAGCGGTATCGATTTGCATGACGCTGATTTGAGTCTTAGCCATCTGCGGCACGACAATTTCACTGCGGCGAATCTAACCCGCGCCAACTTTGCCTATAGTGTGCTCGATGGCTCACGCTTCACCGGTGCCAATCTCGATGGTGCCAATCTGCAAAACACTTCGCTAATCGGTGTGTCGTCGGGTGGGATTACCGCGACCAACGTCTTGTTGCCGCCAGCGTGGCAACTGACCGCCGGCTACTTGGTTGGCCCATCTGCCGACCTGCGTGATGCCCATCTACTCAACGCCGATCTGAACCACGCCCAGCTGATGTATGCCCAATTAGAAAATGCGTATTTGGTGGGGAGTAATCTTGCGGGCAGCGATTTGCGGGGCGCTGACATCCGCGGCGCCGATTTGAACGGCACTGATTTGACGGGAGCCACCCTCACATGGAGTAATTTGTCGTGGGCCAATTTGAGCGGTGCCAATCTGAGTGGTGCTAATTTGAGTGGGGCAATGCTGGCGGGTGCTAATTTCCATGGTGCGAATCTGACGGGTGTCGATTTGACGGGGGCTGATCTGACCAACGTGATTTGGCTCAATACCATCTGTCCCGATGGCACGAATAGTGATGACCATGAACAAACCTGTGTGAATTGAAAATTGAAAATTGAAAATTGAAAATTGAAAATTGAGAATTGAGAATGCAAAGAGATGCAAAGAGATGCAAAGGATACACGTCTTCGTGTGTCCCTTGCGTCATGCCATGGGATTCTTTGCGCCGCAGCAGGCAGAAAAATCAGCATAGCGCATACGCTGACATTCATCGGCGAGCGGCAATCAAAAAACGCCTCTGCGTCCTCTGCGCCCTCTGCGCGAGAAAAATAATGATCCATGTCCGCTGCGCCCTCTGTGCGAGAAAAAAAGTAGGAAGCATGAAGTCTGAAGTAGGAAGTGAAGTTGGAAGTATGACGGAGCGACACTTTATACAGCGTCGCTCCATCTTTCCTATGCGAGACAATGAATTGAAAATATCTCTGCGTCCTTTGCGCCCTCTGCGCGAGAAAAATAATGATCCATGTCCGCTGCGTCCTCTGTGCGAGCTAAATGATAATCCTTGTCTGCCACAACGAGATTTGTGCTGTTTGTCCAAATCATGACGTTTTGTCATGGGTCAAAAGGTAAAATGTATGGTATGTATGATAGCGACATATCGAAATCGTGGCGTATTCACTGATGCGCTGAGAAATATCGGCTACGTGTTTGTTACATTGGCGTAGTCTAAGGTGCGAATACATGGGAATCAACCGATGGCAACGGATTGTGATTATAGGCTTCTGCCTGTGTGTCTGCTTCGTAATCCCAATGGGGAGCGTGCTGGCCGCCCAAACAGCCCCGTCAACTGACGATAGCCAAACCCAGCCAATATCGCTCGCCGGCCAATGGCAGTTTTATTGGGGGCAATTGTTGACACCGGCAGACTTTGTAGCGATGTCGGACGATGAAATCGCTGGCGGCACCACTATCGCTGTGCCGTCGAGTTGGGCGAGGCAGGTGTTGGGCCCCAATGTGAATGCCGGTCAACCACTGCCAGTATTTGGGGTGGCCACCTATCGCAAACAGGTGGAGCTACGCCCCGATCAGGTCGATACCTATCTGATGGTGACGCTCGACAGCGTCGGTTCGGCATATCGCATCTGGGTGAATGGCACACTCGTCGGGGGCTTGGGGACGATGGTAGCGCATACGCCTACCAGTGTTAATGACGCCGAGGTGCCCCAGATTCGTTTGAACCTGCTCAACATCACGCCCAAAACGCAGCAGCTTGATATTGTCGTGCAGGTATCCAATTATTCATTCCGTGAAAGTGGGATGTTTGGCGATATATTGATTGGTTCGCCGTATGCGACGGTACGGCATGTGTTTAATCACTACATCGTGCAAGATTTAGTGCTAATCGGTGTCTTTATTGTGGTGGGGCTCTATCATGCCATGATTTATCTGTTGAGTCGGCGCGATAGTGAATTGCTGTGGCTGGCGGGGGCCTGTTTGGCGGTGGCGGTGCGTGCCATCTTGCTCAATAAATTCTTGATTCATTTACTGCTCCCAGATGTGCAATGGACGACGTTGATGTATGTGCAATACATTGCGAGATTCAGCGCGTTGTTAATGTATATTCAACTGATGCGCACTCTTTATCGCCAAGATGTCAATGTTATTGTCCACAAAATCTGCATAGCGGTGTTGCTAGGTGCGGTGCTGTATGTGAGAAGCGTACCACCCCAAATTTTTACACTGACATTCAACATCCAAACCCTAATTATCGTGATTATTTTGTTTTATTATTTGTTTGTGGTGGGCTATACGTTACATTTGCGTAGCCGCGAAGGTGCGCGGCTCAATGCATTAAGCATGGTGTTTATCATCATTGCTATCGTCCACGATTTTTATTTGTATACCAATCGTGTGCAGTCAACCCAGTTTGTGCCGTATGCGATTTTGATGGCGTTATTGACCCAAGCGTTGATTATTTCGTATCGCTATACCCGATTCCAGCAACAAAATGTCTTGTTGGCCAAAAACTTACAAGATATCAACCGTAATCTCGAAGAAAAAGTCATCGCCCGCACCGATGATCTCAACACCAGTAATGCCAAACTGGTGGCATTGACCAACCAACGGTCACTACTGATGACCAATATTGCCCACGATATGGGGTCGCCGATGATTGGCGTGCAGTCATCGTTGCATGTGTTGACCACAGCGGCGTTGGATACACAAGAAACACAATACGTCTTCAAGGTGCTGACTGACCGCGTCAACTATGTGAAACAGCTGATTGATGATTTGTTTCGGCTAGGAAAACTCGAGTCACGGCAGTTGGAGTTTGATTGGGAAAATTGTGTGGTGGGTGATTTGTATGCCGAAATGAGTGCCTCCTTTGATCAAATAGTGCAGGCCCACGGCAGAGTGTTGCATGTCGAGCATGTCGCTATGCAAGAATTTGATGCATATGCCATCGTGCGTGTCGATCGACGCCAGCTTTACCGTGTGCTCCAAAATTTGATTGACAATGCGGTGAAATATAGTCCTGATCCATCGATGCCGATTACATTAACCAGTGTGGTGCGCCAATCGGTTACCCCGGAATCAGTGCACTACGAATGGCGGGTCGAAGTGGTTGACCAAGGGATCGGGATTGCCGCAGAATACCTGCCGATGATTTTCGAACGATTTTATACCCGCAGTAATACATTGCAGGTGGGTAGTGGGTTGGGGTTGGCGATTTGTAAAGAAATCATCGAACGTCATGGCGGGGTGATTGGGGTCCAGAGTGCGCCGGATCAAGGGAGTGCGTTCTTTTTTACGCTGCCGCTAGTTACATAAGTGCTTCATACGTCCGAGCCACACGATGCATGTCTGTCGTTGCGAGATGGCAGTTGTCTCGCACAGAGCCCGCAGCGGACAACCATATCCCAACGTCATTGCATGGCGCTCCAGGCGCAGTGCAATCTCCGTACAGGGAGCGTACGATGTCAGAGCGCTATGCAGGGAGATTCCACGCTCCGGGTGCTAGCACCCTGCATGGAATGACGCCATACGAAGGAGGAAGTGTGAAGTATAAAGGATGAAGTGACGTACGAAATAATGAAATCACATCAATGCCTGCTCGATGCGCTAGCGTAACGACAATTTCCTCAACTTCCAATTTCCTACTTCTAACTTTTACTTCCAACTTCCGACTTCATGCTTCCTACTTCGTTTAGATGAGGTGTGATTCGATGAAAAGGATGGCTTCTTGGCGGTTTTGTACGTGGAGCTTCGAAAAAATAGTCACCAAGTGATTTCTGATGGTGCCGCTTTGCACCCCCAACTGCTCAGCAATCTCGGTATTTGAAAGGCGTTTGGCCAAAAATTTGGCGATTTGCTGTTCGGTACGGGTTAGTTCGTAGGTTTGAAAAAAGAGTGGGCTGAGTGATTTTTTACTGAGGTCGATGCTTTGTTGTAAAAAAATTGCGAGCTTGGTAGCAATATGGCTGGGCATCACAAATGTGCCGTTGATGGCATCACGGATGTATTGGTCTAAATATTCAAATGTGGCCGTTTTGAGCAGGTAGCTGCGTGCGCCACGGGCTAAACCCTCAATGATGTAGTGCTCTTCGTCGAACGAGGTAAGCAAGATGACGATAATCTCGGGGTATAGTTTGCGTATTTGTTGCAGGCAATCGATCCCACTCATGTAGGGCATCTGGATGTCGAGCAAGATGACATCGACGTGATTGTGTTGCAAGAATGCCAAGGCTTCTTGCCCGTTACGGACCCCGGCCACGACCAGTTGATCACGCTGTTGTAGGATGACTTTCTCTAGCGTAAACAGAATCAGCGGGTCATCGTCGACGAGCAGAATGCGAATCGGGTGAGATTGATTCATTGGTGACCTGTGTAAGAGAAACTCTACTTCCTATTATCACCCAATATAGAGAAAAAGTAAAAATCCGTTTCGTTCTCCCTGCGTCATTCCATGCCGGGTGCCGGCACATTGAGCCGCAGCAGACTGTCCCCTCTGTGCAATCTACATGACACATTGCATTGACGATGATTCATCGATGCACATCAATCAACAACCCATCTCTGCGTCCTCTGCGCCCTCTGTGCGAGAAAACAAAGTAGGAAGCATGAAGTCTGAAGTAGGAAGTGAAGTAGGAAGTATGACGGAGCGACACTGTATACAGCGTCGCTCCGTCTTTCCTATGCGAGACAATGAATTGAAAACGCCTCTGCGCCCTCTGCGCGAGATAAGCGGATCCGAGGCGAGATAAGCGGATCCGAAGGCGAAATCAGCTCCCCCGCCCGACCTTGACGGGCCGGCCTTCGTGCATGCTCTGGGCGGCGGCGACCGCCACCCGCAGGCTCTTGGCCGCTTCGGCGATATCCGGGCGGGGCGTGGTGCCGTCCCGCAGGCAATCAAAAAAGTAGCGCAATTCAGTGCGGTAAGCCTCGGTGAAGCCCGCGCCGTGTGACACCACCGGCGAGGCCGCTCCGTTGGCATCGCTGGGGGGGGGAATTGGGGAAGGCCACAAACGCCCGCTCTTTGCTGCCCATAATCTCGGTGCGGATGTCGGAGCCCCACGCCGTGCGCCGCCCACCCTCAATCACCCCCAACGCCCCGTTGGCAAAGCGCAACATGACGGTGATAGTGTCGACATCGCCGGCCTCGATGAAGCCCGGGTCGACCAGCACCGCCCCATACGCCATCACCTCGTCGACATCACCCACAAAGTAGGTGGCCAAGTCGAAGTCGTGGATAATCATGTCGATACAAATCCCACCACTGGTTTTGATGAACGCCAGACTGGGCGGGCTGCCGTCGATGCTTTTGGAATTCCAGCGCTCGATCTCACCCAGCTCGCCGGCGTCGAGACGCTGTTTGGCCAACTGGTAGCGCGCATCAAAGCGCCGCATATAGCCGATCATCACCGGTACGTCAGGGTAATCAACCATAAAGGTCGTTAAATCGTCGACGTCGGCTAGCGATAGCGCTACTGGCTTTTCGCACCAGACCGGCTTACCGGCCCGCACCGCCGCCTTGATGAGGGCCGGGTGCGTGCCGGTAGGAGTGCAAATCATCACGGCGTCGACGTCGTCGGCTGCAATGGCTGCCATGATGTCGCTGGTGTGGCGGGGCGCATTGACGATGGCAGCGCCCCGGGCTGCCATGTCGGCATTGGTGTCGGCCACCACTTGTACAGTGACGCCGGGGATGGTGTTGAGGTTGTTGAGGTGCATTTGGCCGATACGGCCTGCCCCCAAAAACGCCACGCGAAATGTCTGCATACCACTCCCTTTCGGTTTACTCAGCGCTGGCACTGATGTCGGCTAATTTGACGGGGCGCCCGGTGCGGTAACTCTGCCAGGCGGCCAGCCCTGCAACCAACGCCTTGCGGGCATCGCTGCCACTGGCCAGTACCGGCGTGCTAGTGGTTACTGCCACCACAAAGGCTTCGATTTCGGCGGCATAGGCTTCGATATAGCGCTGCATAAAGAAATTGAACGGCAAATCGCGTTGCACCGCACTGGCAGTACTCAAGGTGGTGTTGTTGGGGTAGTTGTTGTCGGTTTGGATGCTACCGGCACTACCAAACACCTCGGCTCGTTGGTCGTAGCCGTAGGCGGCTTGGCGACAATTGTCGATGGTGCCGATGACCCCGTTTTCAAAGCGAATCAAGGTCACGTGGGTGTCGATGTCACCCGCCTCCCCGATGGCGGGGTCGACGGTGATGCCCCCTTGCACATAGACTTCTTCAATGTCGCTGCCAATCAAAAACCGGGCCACATCCCAGTCGTGAATCGTCATATCGAGAAAAATCCCCCCCGATACCTTGATATAACTAATCGGCGGCGGCGCTGGGTCGCGACTCACAATATGCACGATTTTGGGGGTGCCGATGGCACCGCTGGCCACGGCTTGTTGCATGCGCCCAAAATTAGCATCGAAGCGCCGGTTGAAGCCGATTTGCAAGGTGACTCCGGCGGCGGCTACTGCCGCCAAGGCGCGGTCGGTTTGCGCCAAATCGAGCGCTACTGGTTTTTCACAAAAAATATGCTTGCCGTGTTGGGCCGCGGCAATGATATAGTCGGCGTGGGTGTCGGTAGGGGTGCAAATCAGCACCGCATCGATGCTGGGGTCAGCAATCAGCGCCATACAATCGGTGCTGACGGTGGCGATGCCGTAGCGCTCGGCCAGCTGTTGGGCCGCGGCGGGCATGGGGTCGGCGATGGCCACCAGTTGGGCACCGCTGACCCGTTGCACAATGGTACGGGCATGGACTTGACCGATGCGACCGGCGCCGAGCAAGGCTATCCGCAGGGGTTTCATACTACTCCTTTTGGTGAAAAAATGTCGAGGCGCGGTCGGTGAATTAGAGATAATCACGTTCGGTGGCGCGCATTTCGGCCCATTCGCGTCGTTTGGCTTGCACGCCGGGGCTATCGCTGACTTCGGCGGGGGGAACATCCCACCAACTTTCGTAGCCTGCCACCCCTTGGTAGCGGTCGTTGCGGATGTAGATGACGGTGGTGTTGCGGTTGGCACGGGCCTGGGCGATTGCTTTGGTCAAATCAACATAGCCGTCACATTCAATCACATCGGCCCCTAGGCTCCGGGCATTACCGGCCAAATCGAGGGGCAGGCGCACCACATCGTTGCCGTCGGCATCGCTGGGGAGCATGTTTTGTTGGGGGTAGGCGTAGCGCGTCCCAAAGCCTTCTTGGCCCAGTGAGCGACTCAGGCCGCCGATGCTTTTGTAGCCGTCGTTGTCGATCAGCACCACGATGAGCTTGCGATCTTCTTGGATGGCGGTCACCAGTTCGGTCGACATCATCAGCCAGCTACCATCCCCTACCATCACATAGACTTCGCGGTCGGGGGCGGCCATTTTGATGCCCAGCCCACCGGCTACTTCGTAGCCCATACAGCTGTTGCCGTATTCGAGGTGGTAGTTTTTGGGATGCCGCGTGCGCCACAGTTTGTGCAAGTCGCCGGGCAGACTGCCGGCGGCACACACCATGATGGCGCCGGGGTCGCTGAGCTCATTGACGGCGCCGATGATTTCGCCTTGGCTGGGCAAGGGCGTCAAACGGATGTCGTAGATGCGCTGCACTTCGGCGTCCCATTCGGCTTGGAGCTGGCTGGCTTCGGCGCGGTAGCTGGGGTCGACTTGGTAGCCCGCCAAGGCCGCCTGCAACTCACTGAGCGTCTCGCGGGCATCGCCTTGCACCATGGTGGCCAAATGTTTGGCAGCGTCGAACTCGCAAACGTTGATGTTGATGAAGTGCACGTTGGGGTGCTGGAAGGCGGTTTTGGAGGCGGTGGTAAAGTCGCCGTAGCGCGTGCCAATGCCGATAATCACGTCGGCATCGCGGGCGATGCGGTTGGCGGCCAAGGTGCCGGTGGCGCCGATAGCGCCGAGGTTGAGGGGGTTGTCGTAGCGCAGGCTACCTTTGCCGGCCATGGTTTCGCCCACGGGGATGCCGGTGGCCGCCACAAATTCGCTTAGTGCTGCCGTGGCATCACTATAAATCACGCCACCGCCCGCAATAATCAAGGGCCGCTGAGCGTTTTTGATTAATGTGGCCGCCCGGGTTATTGCATGGCGGTCGGGCCGGATGCGGGCGATGTGCCAGACCCTTTTTTCAAATAAGGCGCTATTGTACTCAAAGGCTTCGGTCTGGACATCTTGGGGGAGACATAACGTCACGGCGCCGGTATCGGCTGGGCTGGTCAAGGTGCGCATCGCTTCGAGCAAGGCGCTGGGGAGCTGATCGGGGCGATTGATGCGGTCCCAGTAGCGGCTGACCGGCTTGAAGCAGTCGTTGGCCGACATGTCGCGGCTCTGTTGCCATTCGAGTTGCTGGAGCACGGGATCGACGTTGCGCCGTGCAAAAATATCGCCCGGCAACAACAGCACCGGCAAGCGATTGATGGTGGCGGTGGCGGCGCCGGTCACCATGTTGGTGGCGCCCGGTCCAATCGAAGTGGTGCAGGCCAGTGTTTGTAGGCGATTGGCTGTTTTGGCGAAAGCGGTGGCGGCGTGCACCATCCCTTGTTCGTTGCGGGCTTGATAGTAGCGCAAGGCCGGGATTTGTTGCAGGGCCTGCCCCATCCCCGATATGTTGCCATGCCCAAAAATCCCAAAACAGCCGGCAAAGAATTGTTGCTCGACGCCGTCACGGGTGACATATTGCTGTGTCAAAAAAGTAACCAAGGCCTGGGCCATGGTAAGGCGTGTAGTAGCCATAAATTGAATTCTCCCTTTTTAAAGGCCGCCGTACGGTGCCACGAATGCCTGCATTTGGTCGTAGGTCGGCATGAAGTTGGCACAGCCGTGTTTGGTGACGACGATGGCGCCACAGGCATTGCCCAAACGAGCGGTGGTGTACCAATCCCAGTTGTGTGCCAAGCCATAGATGACGCCGCCGGCATAGGCATCACCGGCGCCGAGGATGTTGTAGACGTCGACGGCGAAGCCCGGGGCGTCGATGCGGGTAATTGCATCGCCTGCGATGACGTGGACGCGTGAGCCAGTTGCGCCGCGTTTTTGGAAGAGCACCGTCGGCCCCATCTGCAAAATCGTGTCGATGGCGGCATCGACATCGCCGCTGACGCGGGCATCAGAGACTTGGGAGTGCGTCAAGCGCACGTCGGCGTGTTCGCCCATCATCATGGCGTTGATTTCGTCTTCGGTGCCCAGCACGATATCGACCGAGCGCAACAACGAGCGCAAGGTCACCCCAAAGGCCCGCGGGTCGTGCCATTGATCGGGGCGGAAGTCGATGTCGAGCACCACTTTGGTGCCGTGGCGTTGGGCGTATTCGGCGGCAAACAGGCTGGCACTGCGAGAGGGTTCTTTGCAGAGCCCGGTGCCACTCAACAGCAAATATTTGGCATCTTTGATGGGGCTGGCCAACACGTCGTCGATGGTCAGCTCGATGTCGGCACAATTATCGCGGTAGTAGGTCAACGGGAATTTGTCGGGGGGCTCGATGCCCAGCACTACCGCACTCGAGCGCTTGCCCGGTTTGCGGGGGGTGGCACTGGTGTCGATGCCTTCTTTATTGCAAAAATTGAGGATGAAATCGCCTACTTGGTCGGCACCCACTGCCGTCAATAACGCCGTGCGGGCGCCGAGGCGTTGGGCGGCCACGCTGATGTTGGTGGGGCAGCCGCCTACATAGGCGGCGAAGCTGGTGATATCGACAAAGGCCGCCCCCACGTCGTTGGCATAGAGATCGATGGAAGAGCGCCCCATCGCCAGCAGGTCATACGTTTTGGTCATGGTGTGCTCCCATAAAAGTGCTGGCAGTGCCCATTCACCGCCAGCACCGGAATTTTTTTTATTGACCTTGTGGGTAAATCGGGATGCGGGGGTCGAGCCCTTGGTAGTGGTTTTTGACCCAAGTGTGTTTGGGGTCATCGATGTTGGCCAACGATTGGGCGCTACCGGCCAGCACGTTGAGGTAATAGGTGGTGTAGCCGGGGGCGCTGGTGACGGGGTGATAGCCTTCGGGGATGAGCACCACGTGGTTGGGTCGGGCCACTACCACCGCATCGATGGGGCTGCCCGCTTGGTGGATGGGGGAGTCGGCGTCGGTATAGACGTGTTGAAAGGCGAAGCCGTCGGGTTTGTCGTGCTTATAAAAGTAAATCTCTTCGAGGTCGGCTTCGAGGATGGTGCCGTCGGCGGCGGTGCGGTGGATGTCGTGCTTGTGGGGTGGGTAGCTC
>CAISXI010000063.1 GCA_903889425.1 uncultured Roseiflexaceae bacterium
ACATGTGTTTGAATAATCGCAATAGCTGGAGGGCAGTGTAAATGAAAACACCCACATCGATCAATCTAAGTCGGCGAATTTTTTTGCGCCAAGTGGCGACACTCGGTGCAGCAGGTGTTTTTGCAGCGTGTGGTGGTGCAGTGCAGACACCGGCGGCTACAACGACGAGCCCAGTTGCAACTACCAGCCAAGGCACGTTGCGTTTGATTCACACGCTGGAATGGGCTGGCAAGGAAGTACTTGATCCGGCATCACCCGTACGATTTTTCCCCACAATCGAATTACTGTTTAACCGGTTGGTCCGCATGAACGATGCTGGAGTGCTCGTGCCAGAATTGGCGACATCGTGGGAATCCAACGCCGAGGCAACGGAGTGGACTTTTCGCTTACGTGAGAATGTGCAGTTCCACAATGGCGCCGCATTCACTGCCAAAGATGTGCTGTATACCCTCAAAAACGTGATGAATCCCGAACTTGAATCACCAGGTGCGTCGGTGCTTGCAATTGTGAAGGCCGAAGAAGCCAAGGCTGTTGATGATTACACCGTGGTGTTTGCGTTACGCCAGCCGCACGCTGATTTCCCATTACTTTTGGTGCACTATTCGATGTATATTATCCCGGACGGGATTGGTAGCGCCATCAATACCACTGGTGTCGGTACTGGCCCCTTTAAGTTGACCCAATTTGCCCCAGAAGGGGTGACCACGGTTGTTGCCAATCCGACATACTGGGCGGGTACACCTGGCGTGGCACAAGTCGACATCGTCGGGATTGCCGATGCCGAAGGGCGTACTGCGGCATTGCTTGCCGATCAAGTTGATTACCTCGAAGCGGTTAGCCCAGATAGTGTCGACACGATTCAACAAAAACCCGAGTGTGTCCTCAATACATTGCCGAGCGGCGCATGGCCAGTGTTTGTGATGAAAACGGATGAAGCCCCTTTCAACGATAATCGCGTGCGCATGGCGATGAAATTGGTCGTAGATCGCGAAGCCATGGTGAAGTCGGTATTGCGTGGTTATGGTCGGGTGGCGAGTGATAACCCTGTCTGGCCCGGTGACCAATACTACAAAGAAATTCCCCGTCCGCGTGATGTCGCCAAAGCGAAGGCACTGTTGGCCGAAGCAGGGTTTGCCAACGGCCTTGAAGTAACACTGTACACGTCTGACATCGATGTCAATATGATTCCTATGACTGTGTTGTACAAAGAAATGGCCGCTGAAGCAGGTATCAACATAACCATTCAGCAAGAGCCAGCCGACGGGTATTGGAATGATATCTGGATGAAAATGCCATTTTGTTGCTCATCGTGGGGTGAACGTACCGCCGATCAAGTGCTCAATGAAGTCTATCGTACAGGAGCAAGCTGGAACGAAACGTTCTGGAGCAACGCCACATTTGATGGTTTGCTTGACCAAGCACGCCAAGAATTGGACGCCACCAAACGGAAGGAACTCTATCAACAAGCCCAGCAATTGTTGGCCGATGAAGGTGGAGCGATTATCCCGTTCTTTACTGATACCCTGTCGGCAAACCAGAAGCGGGTCAAGGGAGTCGACACGCGGTCTTTTGACTATGCGGCAGTAACCCTTGACGCATAGTGGCGACTGTTAGGAATGCCAATGATGTGGGATATAGTGCGTCGTGTGCTTACAATTTGTGTGACGTTGTTTGTGGTGGCCGCAATTATTTTTGCGGCCACCGAGGTGTTGCCTGGTGATGTGGCTACTGCCATACTTGGGCGCGAAGCCGCCCCCAAGCGCTTGGCTGCTATTCGCCAACAATTACAACTCGACCGCCCCGCCAGTGAACGCTATTGGCAGTGGTTGGGTGGGTTCGTGCAAGGTGATTGGGGGCAATCGTTGGCGCGCCCCGACCAGGCTATTCGACCACTTGTGCTTGAACGGTTGCGCAATACGTTTTGGTTGAGTCTGTTGGCAACTTGTATCGGTGTGCCACTGGCAATTATTCTTGGTGTGCTCGCTGGATTACGTCGAAATCAATGGCTTGATTCATTGGTGTCTGTTATTTCGCTAATCGGGATGAGTCTGCCAGAGTTTGTGATTGGGTCGCTGTTGATGTTGGTGTTTGGGGTGATGTTGGCCATATTGCCAGCAGTTACAATCGTACAAGCAGATGCGCCCCTTACGAAATTATTGCCCAGCATGATTTTGCCGACGCTCACATTGGTAATTGTGATGGTCGCGTATATTTTGCGGATGATTCGTAGCAGTGTGATTGACATCATGCAAAGCGAATACGTGCAGATGGCCTATCTCAAGGGTGTGCCGCAACGACTCATCATATGGCGCTATATCGTTCCTACCGCATTATTACCGACTATTAATGCGGTGGGGTTGACGGTAGCGTGGTTGATCGGTGGGGTTGTGGTGGTCGAAACCGTGTTTAACTTCCCGGGGATTGGACGTTTGATGACGTCGGCGGTAAGTGATCGTGACTTGCCACTGGTACAGGCTCTCGGCTTGATTGGCGCATTCATCTACATCATGATCAACGTCGTCGCCGACGTTGCCACGTTGTGGTTGACACCGCGCTTACGCACGCAATTTTGGCGCCCCAACGAAGAAACATGAGGTAGAGCGTGAGTTTACGCACCCATATTGGGAATATACGCTTGCCATGGGCTGTCTGGTTAGGGGGCGGGTTGCTAATCGTGCATCTCATAATGGCACTATTTGCCGCATATGTGGCTCCCTATTCACCAACGGCTATTGATACTGCTCATATCATGGAACCACCATCGCCATCGCATTGGTTTGGTACTGACCGCTACGGCCGTGATATTTTTTCGCGGGTGGTGTATGGTGGGCAGGTAGCCTTACTGATTAGCCTCGTTAGTGCCGCCATATCGGTATTGGTGGGGGGATTTTTGGGTGTGACTACTGCCTATATTGGCGGCGTGTTCGATGATACAGTCATGCGTATCATTGATGCCATGATTGCAATTCCGGGAGTATTATTGTTGCTGGTGATTGTCACCGGGTTGGGCTCGGGCACCGCAGTAATCGTGCTGGCGATGGTACTTAGCTATCTGCCTGGAGTGGTACGGGTCATCAGAGCCACCGCACTTGAATACGTCCCCCGCGAATTTATGCTGGCCGCCCGTGTGCGTGGTGAGCATGTGTGGCACATCGTCTGGGTCGAGCTTTGGCCAAATGTGCTCGATGTATTGTTTGTCGAATTTGCCATGCGCGCATCATGGATCGTGTTATCGGTAAGTGGCCTGTCGTTTTTGGGGTTTGGGGTCAATCCGCCGATTCCTGATTGGGGCTTAATGGTCAGCGAAAATCGGGCCATGTTGGTGACTGCACCGTGGGGGGCACTTTTTCCGATGCTTGCGGTGTCAACACTGGTTGTCGCCCTCAACGTTGTATCTGATGAAATCGCCAAATTACTCGGCGTCGATCGTGGTGCCCGCATATGAACGAACTGTTACTCACCGTCTGCGATTTGGCGATTGGCTACCCACATGGGGCTCAGCAGATTAGACCGGTGCTCAACGGGGTCCATTTGCAGATTCGCCGGGGTGACCGGATTGGCATTGTGGGTGAATCAGGGTGTGGCAAAAGCACATTGGCTCAGGCGTTGCTCGGGTTTGTGCGCGACAATGGCGTCCGTATGCGGGGGTCGGTCAACTATGGCAGTGAAGAGTTGTTTGGATTGGCACCAGATCGCTTACAAGCGATTCGTGGTGCAGATATTGCGTTTGTCCCGCAAAACGCCGGTCAGTCGTTGGCTCCCCATCGTACCGTGTCTGACCAGATTGCCGAAGTGCTCACCATCCATCGGGGTATGACTGGGCACGTAGCCGTACAACGGATTAATGCACTCCTGACCCAGATGCGCTTTGCGAATCCCACCCAGATTGCCTCTCGCTATCCACACCAGTTGTCTGGTGGCCAGCAACAGCGCATCGCATTGGCGATTGCACTTGCTGGAGAACCCAAATTACTCGTACTTGACGAGCCGACCACCGGCCTCGATGTCACGACCCAAGCACAGTTGCTTGCCCTCATTCATGAGCTTAGTCGAGATACCCAGTTGGCTACGGTGCTGGTCAGTCATGACCTAGCCGTGATTGCTCAGAGTTGCCAGCGTGTGCTAGTGATGTATGCGGGGAGCGTGGTTGAAGACGGTGAGGTCTCGCACATCTTTCGTCAGCCTAGTCATCCCTATACGCGTGGCCTGCTGGCTGCTATACCCGATATTACCCAGGCACGCCTGCCTGTGCCACTCCCCGGCCAATTGCGCCATATGGTAGATTCCACGCAATGTGTCTTTCTTGATCGTTGCCAGTTTGCGCAACCAGATTGTGCGGTTGCCCCACCATTGATACAGTTGACGCCGCAGCAGGCTGTACGCTGTCATCATTGGCAGACGGTGACACAACAGGTCGACCGCAAATACGATACCACGTTATTGCCCCCGGTTGCGGCTGCCTCGGCGCAAGCGCCCGTGTTGCAGCTTACGGCGCTGTCGGCTACCTATGCGCGACCGACGTGGCAGTGGTGGCGCCCAACGAAGACAATACCCGTAGTACAACAGGTTGATTTGCACGTACAGGCTGGGCAAACCTGCGCCTTGGTCGGCGAAAGTGGTAGTGGCAAATCAACGGTAGCGCGCGTCATTGCAGGGCTACATCCCCCGCTGCATGGTGACATAACGGTTGATGGAATGCGACTGCATGCTGATGTGGCCCAGCGAAGTGCGCCACAACGGCAACAGGTGCAGTTGATTTTTCAAAATCCTGATGGCTCACTCAATCCCCGTCATACCGTTGCCGAAATCCTTTATCGCCCCCAAGCCGTGTTTTTTGGGCGCACGCGCGCCCAAGCGCTACCACATAGTCGTGATATGTTGCAAAAAATGCGCCTTGACGACCAGTATCTTGAGCGCTTGCCGCGGCAACTTTCGGGTGGCGAAAAGCAACGAGTTGCCATTGCGCGGGCGTTTTTGGCTGACCCAACGGTGATTGTCTGCGATGAAATAGTCTCGGCTTTGGATGTATCGGTGCAGGCGGCAGTGTTACAGGTGCTTGTCGATATGCAGCGAATACACGGTACCGCATTACTGTTCATTTCACATGATTTGGCGGTTGTACGTGCCATAGCCCAAACCGTGGCGGTGCTGTTTGCGGGTCAAATCTGTGAGCATGGTCCTGCTGAGTCCGTCATGACCACACCGCATCATCCATATACCATCATGTTGTTGAGTGCCGTACTATCGGTTGCCAAACCAATGCACAGCATGGCGGCATCAACCGCAGACCCCGTGCAGGCAGTGCCCGCAGGTGGTTGTCCGTTTCGGCACCGTTGTGCCATTGCTATCGCCCAACGGTGTGCCGATCAAATTCCTCCCGTCCAACAACTTGCTAATGGTCATCAGGTACGCTGTCATCACCCGCCGGCGGTGCTTCATGCGTATCGCCAAGACATTCTTCATTTGGATATGTGATAAGGAGCAACAGAATGACAACGTTACCGATTCTCGGTGTATCATTGCCCAGTGAACACCTATCAGCGTTTTGTGCGTGGATTATCGCCGATCAGCGTGACCTCGAAATAGACGACCCCTTTTATAGCAACATGCTTGACAACGACCTCAGTGATTTGAGCCAGACCATTCGACAGTTGTTGACGGGTTATCAGGGTCGGCTAGGGATTCATGGGCCAACCGAAGCACTGCCTATTTTGTGTGATGACACCCGCGTCATTGCCATTGTGCAACAACGCCTAATGCAAGCACTTGAGTTTGCTCGTAGTATCCATGCCACCCAAATGGTATTGCATAGCCCATTTAGTGGCTTTGGTCACCCCCAATCAGTGCATTCTGTCGGTATGGGACTTCACACCGAAATCAGTATGGTGCATGGTGTACTTGACCCTATCATCGCTCAAGCCGCATCACAAGGCTGTCAAATTGTGCTCGAAGTGTGTAGTGATGTCCATACCCGGCCATTGATTGAGTTGGTACGTTCATTTGATACCCCCCAGCTCCGCCTAAGCATTGATGTCGGGCACGCCCATATCATGCAGCAATTTGGTGGTCCTACTCCCGATCAGTGGATCCATGATGCGCATGACCTGTTGGCGCATTTGCACATCCAAGACACCGATGGGCACTTTGACCATCATTGGGCTCCTGGCGATGGCACGATTTGTTGGCACGCCGTATACCGCGCCTTAGACCGCTACAATATTACGCCGCGCATGATCCTAGAGGTTTCGCCCCATGATGTATTGCGTGGCCATACATACCTCCACCAAAAAGGATTTGTGCGTTAGCAAGATTGTTGATTGGGTGTAGCCCACCTGCATCAGCAGCGACACTACAATCCCCCTACAGCATTGCGCTGTAGGGGGATTGTGATAAGTTGGCTAGCGTATCGTGCTACGGGGATTGACGTGCTCGCCACGATCGTGATTACCGTCGTTCTCGATCGAATCACTGGCCCGGCGCACAAACCCGATATCATCGACCCACAAACTACTCACGACCGTCGTATCAGTGCTGACCTTGATGCTCAAGGTAACCGTTTGACCGACGTAGGGATTGAGATTGAACGTCTTGGCCGTCCAGGTGCGGGCATTGTTGCGGCTACACAACTCGATGTTGCCGGCCGGGAGCGTGACGCCGTTGACGCTGACTTGGGCCATGTCATAACGGTTGCCACATTTCTCATTCGAGTTCAACATGTAGTACATCCGCAAGAAAGTGGCATCAGATTGTACCGAGATGTCTTGGCTCAATACGGCCGTCTCGTTGTCGCCGCCACCCAACCAGGCATAGTAGCTCCCGGAGCGGGCCTTGATGCGGGTATCGTTGCTAATCAGGCCGGCGAAGTTGGTGGAACTCTCGCTCCAGTTCACCCGCCCACCTTCAAAGTTCCCATTGGCCACCCGGGTCGCATAGGCCGGGCGGGGGGTGGCGGTTTTGGTGGCGGTACGGGTAAACGTCGGCTGCCGGGTATTAGTTGGCTGCCGGGTGTTGGTTGGCTGCCGAGTTTTGGTGGCGGTACGGGTGGCACTCAACGCCGGGTTGCGCGTATTGGTGGCGGTGCGGGTGGCCGTGGCTGTTGCCGTTGCTGTGGGCACGGCGGTATCTGTGGGCACCGCAGTATCGGTGGGGATGGCCGTATCGGTGGGGATGGCGGTATCAACAGCGGTGGCTGTCGGTACCGCAGTGTCAACCGGTGTAGGCACGGCGGTGTCAATCGGTGTAGGCACGGCAGTATCAACCGGGGTAGGCACGGCGGTGTCAACTGGTGTAGGCACGGCGGTATCAATTACAGTGGCAGTAGGGAGGGCGGTGTCAGCCACCGTGGCAGTTGCGGTGGCCGTAGCCGTGGCAGTTGCGGTGGCTGTGGCGGTAGCTGTGGCGACATTCAAGCCACCACCCGCACTCAGGGCACCAGCGACGGCCATCCGCGGTACGGCCAAGTTGTTGCGGCTATCGACGATGGTCGTGCCACCGGTGCGCATCCAGCCCAGCACTTGGGCGACAGAGGCACTGGGCGCATATTGCTTGAGCAAGGCCCAACCACCAGCGACTTGGGGCGCCGCCATTGAGGTACCGGCATAGGCGGCATAAGTATCGGCGGGGTAGGCCACCGATGACACCACCCAATACCCGGGAGCCATTAGGTCGAGCAAATAATCACCTTGGGCATTGACTTGGTTGTTGGCAGGCAACGGCGCATTCGAGAAGGAGGCTACTTCATCGGGGGTCATGCCGTATTTGGCCATGGTGCTGGCCCCCACGGCAATCGCTGACGAAATACAGGCTGGGCTCGAAATCCCGTCACTAAAGCTACTATTGCCACTGGCGATGACCGTGGCCACCCCCACTGAGCGCAATTGATCAATATAAAACTTGGTGCCGTCACTGTCGCAGCTCGTAGTGCTTTTGCCGCCGCCCAAGCTCATGTTGGCCGAGGCGAGGTTCTGCCAGGCACCGGCGCTGTAGTTGCGGTACAACCAATCCAGCGCGGCGATTTGGTCCGACGTAAACGACAACACACAATCGCTGGTGCCACCACAGACTGCCGCCGGGAAGCGCGAAAAGACTTGGATCGACACCAGCTTGGCATCTGGCGCAATCCCCGAGGCGGCTTGGCCGGCGATGCTGACGCGGTTGCCGGCGATAATCCCGGCCACGTGCGTGCCATGGCTACACCCCGACAACGCTTCGGGGCAGGGCTCGGCACTATTGACAGCCATCGATGACGTTGCCCCACCTGGGCAGAGCGACGTGCTGCCATAATAGCTGTCGTTGCTCGAGAAACAGGCTTCCGAAACCACTTTGTTGGTCATAAACGGATGACTCTTCAACACCCCGGTGTCAAGCACCGCCACCGTCACCCCACTCCCGGTATACCCAGCGCTGTGGACCGTATCAGACCCGGTCAACTGGATGCTTTCGTACATCACTGGTGGTACAGGTACATTGAGCGTGACTGCTTGTACGTCGCTGTCGCCCTTCAGCGTCAAAATGTCGCTGCGTTTGACGTTGGCTACGATGACTGGCATGACTTCAAATGTTTTTGTTTTGGTGATGCGTCGGCTCTGGCGACCCACAAAGGCGTTTTGTTGGGCGCGGATGTTGTTGCGCCGTTGGGTGCGTTGTGATTGCGAGGC
>CAISXI010000064.1 GCA_903889425.1 uncultured Roseiflexaceae bacterium
CATTTTGCCAAGCGCGCCACGGCCCAGACTATTTTTTCGGTGGGATTGATGGATGACATCTGCCCGCCGTCAACGGTGTATGCGGCCTACAATGCCTGGCAAGGTGCCAAAGAAATCAGTATCTGGCGCTACAATCGCCACGAAGGTGGCGGCAGTTATCAATCCCAAGACAAAATGCGCTTTATGCAGCGGATTTTACCGGTCTAATACCGTACCCGAGCCCACGACCGGTCGTAATGACCGGTCGTAGACTGAACACTAGACAAGAGTAACAATGTCAGACGTAAGCATGATTGAATTGATTCGTGATGCTGCCGATAAAGCTGCGGCACGTGGTGATACGATTGCTGCCCGCAATTATTACCGTGCAGTCTTAGCCCAGCAACCGCATGATGTCGATGCAATGTTGGCATTAGCACAATTGATCCCCGTGGTGAGTGAACGGCAACGGTTGATTGCCCAAGCACAGGTATTGGAACCGGATAATCCTGCAGTGGTAGCGGCAGCAGCCGAAAACGAAAAAATCATTACCCAGGGACTCAAAATCATCATCGTCCCCACCAATGACACCCAAAGTAGTGATGCATTGGAAGCGGTGCCACCCAAACCACTCGTGATGTGTGCGGTGCATGCCACCATGGAAGCGACATTACGATGCACAAGTTGTGATCGCCCCATGTGCGTACGCTGTACCATTCCCAACGAAGTTGGTCAGCTCTGCCCAACGTGCCGCTACAAACGCATCCCAGAGCGCTATCGTAGCTCGCTCCAGCATTGGGTAATTGCCGGGGGTATTAGTGCAGTGCTGGCAACGATTATCCCCATTCCATTAGTGTTTTTGTTGAGCATTCCGTTTATTGGGCCGTTGTTATATCTCGCAGGGGGGATGTTGATTGGGAGCCTCAGCGCCCAAATCACCCTCAAGTTAACGGCCAAACGGGGACGTACCATGATTATGGCATGTGGGATTGGCGTTGGATTAGGGTCATTGATTGCGATGATTATCCTCTTTGGCAGTAATATTTCGCTCATGCTTTTGCTCTTAACCGTATTGTCGATTGCCTTAGCAATCCGGAGTCTGCAACAAACATTGCCCTAATATATTGAAAAAGCACACACTATTCTTTCGTGATACCGATGCCCCTCGTGCGTGTCGGTATTTTTTGTATAAAAAACCACCCATACCTGATGAACAGGCATAGGTGGGATTGCGTTTGAATTAGTTCATAGGGACTTGGGGAACGATTTTGCCTTCGATACGGGCAAAAATTTCTTCGATGGAATGACCCGTAATGGTCAAGCCATGGTTTTTGAGCCCAATCACGGCTCGTGATGGATCGGGAGCGCGGCGCACTAATTCGGCCACTTCGGCGGCGATTTCGTAGGTGCCACAGGGGTAGTTGACTTGGGTGGATTCAATGGGGTCGCTCCACCAGGCATGGATATGGACAATGGCACCGACAGAAGGATGTTCGCGGTAGATCATCCAATGTTCGATGGCATCGACCGATACGCGGCGTGGTTCCACTTGGGGTGGCACGCTGAGGCGGATCATGAGTTGTTCGGGGACATAGCCAGTAACCAACAACACGTCACGACCGACGGTTTTGAGGTTACTTTTGTCGACGCCTGATGCCGACATCCAAAAGTGTTCAGGGTTGTGTTGGGCGCGGGCACTCAAATTGCCGTAGCTGAGGCCGCCGATGTTGTAGAGGCGGCGCACCATGCGCAAGTCGTTTTCGGTGAGGAAATCTTCGATGCGGGTCGGTGACGGCAACAAGCCCATTTGGTCGAGGCGCACGCCGGCTTTGCAGACCTGCCAAACGGGTTCTTCGCCTTCCCACATGGCTTCGGGCAAATCGGGGACAAAGTCATTGTTGATGACGAGGTGGCTACAGGCGAGTGGTTGCACGCGCTCGTAGAGGCGCTCGTAGTTGGTGGCATCATCGCTGTCATGGCGTACCACATAATGCCCTTGTTCGGGGGTAATGAAGTGGCTTTCGCGCATACCATTCATGATGGTGTTGTAGATAATCAAATTCGAAATCGAGCGAATCAACAAGGGGTAGGCTGCATGCATGATGCTGGCTTCGTTACCTGGACCTTCGAAAATCGATGCCACGAAGGTGCCTTGGCCGCGGCGTTTGACGGGGCGGGGGGCATCGACGTCACACATATTGAGGACCAACCGTAAGGGCATTTCATCTTTGACTTCACCTGAGGCATCGATGACATTGGGGCGATAAATATTGCCCTTTGAAACAATCACATCACGAAGCCGCTCAGCAAAGCTGGTAACAAACGCGCTGTGTGACTCACCGGCAATGGTAAAGGTCATTACTTCGTCTGAAGCAAATGGAGCCTGCCCGGTAGCCGACTGGGAGCCTGTAGTCATAGTGTTCTTCCTTAGCACACAAACGCAATAAGAAGGATAAATCTTATAACGGATGGCGTACAACTGCATAAAATACCATATATCATCATCTAGAATAGCCCGAATCGGGTATGGTGTCAAGTAAATCATTCTTGACAAGCCCCGCACAACAACGTAGAATCGTCATTAATGTATACCCTTTCACCATGGATATTTTCATTGAAAACAAAGTTGTACCGACCATACGTCCGCCGGCAATTGTTGCTCCTTGGTTGGTGCCTATTGCTATTGTCAAACTGCGGACAACCAATTCAATTACTCAACCGGACGCCACGTGCGAGTAGCACCCGTTTGGTCGCAACGAGTGGGACACTCGCAGAATCTACGGTCATACCCAATACGACGGATGTGGTGAGCACGTCCCCACTCACAACAACCCAAACGAGTGCGAGTGACGTCGGTTCGGCTACAGTGACCCGCAACGAAACGAGTGTCCCCACGCCAGTCATCAGCATCATTATCACGCCACAACTACGGGCAACCCCCACAGGAGATGAACGGTGGGCGGCATTTGTACGTGACCGGGTGGCATTTGAGGCACCACAACGCATGATGACATTGGTACCTAGTCCCTTGTTGTGGCTTGATCCACGCAATGGGCAAGTACTCGAAATCGGCATGCTCAATGGCAGTTTTGCCGCAACAGCCCGCATGGTATTGACGTCAGACACACATGAAGCCTACGAAGTCGAATATACGATTAATCAAGACTACGGCCTCACTGCGATATCTGATGCAATTGTGATGCGGATGCGCGATGCTGGGTACACCGCCAGTGTACGTGCCTTTGTTGTTGCCAGTGATAATATTGTTCAGGCACCCTAGTAACGATCTTTGATGAGTCAAACCCCTGTGAGTGTGCGCATCACTATGCGTAGGAGCACCAATGACGAGCAAATACCTTGATATGGTGCGTGGGCAACGCCGCCGCCCCAGCGCACTCCAATTCACCTCCAAAACGCTACTCGCGATTTTGGCGATTATTTCGATGGGCGGGTCAGCTGCGTATTGGTGGGGAGTACAATCCCAACTCACCGATAATCGGATTGTGGCCATTGCCTTTACCGCGATTTTGGTACTTGCACCACCCAGTCTGGTGTCGTTTTTGATTCCATGGTCACCGGCAGGGATGCTTTTGCAAAAAATCAACGCCCGCACGTGGGGCTACCCGGTGATTATCGGGGCAGCACTGTATTTGATTTATTATTCATTCCAAATCCAATGGAGCTGGTGGGCGGCCCAACCCATCGTGGCAGATGCCGGATTGGTCTATCAACAAGTACTTATCGGCATCATCGGCTTCATCATCATCCCCGCCTTGTTGTGGACGCCGGTATCATCAGATGAACTGGTCGAACAAGTGCGCCAAGCGCATTTGGTCAAGCGCTACGAACTACAAACCCAAGCCGACATTGCGATTTTGCGGGCCACATTGCTCCGTGCCCAAGAAAAAGCCTTGATTGGCTTTGCCAATCTGACCGTCCAAGAGCGCCAAGAACTGGCTGCCGTGATGCGCTCGTTAGTCGTTGGCATCGACAATACCTTGCGTGAAGTAGGCCAAACCGTACGCACGGTGAGTGGCGTGGCGATGCCGTTTGATGGCTTACTCGAAGACAATGCCGAAGTACGTGATGTGCTCGATTATATTACCGAAAGCCTCGAAAGTACGGCCCTCACCGCACCCGATGATGGCTTGGATGACGAATTTGCGGAGCAACCACCCCACACCACCCCGCAACTTGCCCCGCAAGCACGAATGTCTCGTTCTGCCCAACGAATGCAACGGTTGCACAATGATGGTGGTGAGGAGTAAGCCAATGTTGCGTGGGCGTCGATATGCGAGTGGCGGGGCTTTGCCCACCGATGATTTACACGAACTCGTCGATTTATTGGCGGTACGGATTTACGAGCGCCTCGCCGAAAGTTCTTTTTTGTTGAGTCGGTCGGATGTGAGTGAATTGGTCAAACCGTATATTACAGACTTGATTGCGAGTGATCAACAAGAAGTGGCCTGGTTAACCTGGGAACTCATCCAAGCCGGCGCACAAGAGCGCGAGGAATAAGGCATTGAAGCGGATTGGCATACTCGGCGGCACCTTTGATCCAATTCATGTTGGGCATATCGCCATCGCAACAATCGCGATGGCGACGTTGTCTCTTGACCAGCTCTCCATCATCCCCAACCGCACCCCACCCCACAAGCCAGCCCCCCAAGCCAGCGATGCCCAACGCATGCAGATGGTACAACTGGCCTGTGCACCCTACCCACAATGGCAAGTTAGTGACAGCGAATTACGCCGGAGCGGGCCGTCGTACACCATCGATACCCTCAGAGAATTCGCTACCCCCCACAACCAACTGGTATTGATTTTGGGAGCCGATGCGGCGGCGCTCTTGCCGTTGTGGTACCATGCCAAGCACCTCGGCGATTATTGTATGGTGGCGGTCATGCAACGCATCGGATCGCCGTTTGATGACCAACAGATTCGCCAGCAATTACCCAATCTCGTCATCACCCAAATCCCTTGGGCGGGTATAGATATATCGAGTAGCGCCATTCGCCAGCGCTGTGCACAAGGCGAACCGATTAACGACTTGGTCCCAGCCAATGTGGCTGATTATATTCACCAGCATCACCTCTATGGAGCACCGCGTGATTAACCATTTTGGCATCATTACTGACTATGCCGCCAAGCACAAACTAACGATTACTCCCGCCCAATATACCCAGCTCGCAGATTACCTGACCTTGCTCCAAGAATGGAACAAAGACAAAGTCAATCTGACTGCCATCGTTGAACCATCCGAAATGGTGCGCAAACACCTACTCGATGCCTTGACCTATATGCCCCTCAATCCCAAACCACCGGCGCGCTTGATTGATGTGGGCAGCGGTGGTGGCATCCCGGGCATCGTATTGGCGATTGTCTGGCCCGAAACGCATGTCACGTTGGTCGAAAGTGTCGCCAAAAAAACAGCTTTCCTCGTACATGTCGCCTCGCATTTTGCATTACCCAATGTACATATCGTCAGCGAGCGCGCCGAAACGCTGGGCCAAGATAAACAATACCGCGCCCAATACGATATGGCTACTGCCCGAGCCGTAGCCGAATTACGCGTGCTAGTGGAATATTTGTTGCCGTTGGTACGCATCGGCGGCAAAGTCTATGCCCCCAAAGGCCCCACCCCACACGTCGAAGTCGAGGCCGCCAAAACCGCTATTACCACCCTCGGTGGCCACTTGCACGACATTGTCAACATCAACGAGCCGCCCCTCGAGCCGCGCACCATGGTACGTATCGTCAAACATCGGGTGACCCCAGGCACCTATCCGCGATTGGCAGGGACACCCAGTAAAAAACCGTTGTAGGATCATCATATGGCTCGCACAGAGGACGCAGAGGACGCAGAGAGATAGCTTTTTTATTCGTGTCGATGAATGACGGTGGATGCACGTTGTGGTGTGGCGCACGCGGAGACACGGAGGGCACGGAGAGACACGGGCGATTGTCCACGGTGTACATCTACCGGTTATGCTTAAGCGCAGTGGAGGAATCGCCCTTACCTATTCACTTCCTACATTACTTCACACTTCCGACTTTATACTTCCGACTTCATATGGCTCGCACAGAGGACGCAGAGACATCCATGCCCTGCACAGGGCGCCGTTGTAGTAGCGCCGCAGCCAGAGTCGCAGCCTGCTGCGACAATACAACAAAAATATACACAAAAAACCACCCCCTGCAACAGCGACTGTTGCAGGGGGTGGTTTTGCACGCGACGCGTTACGATTTAGCCACAGGCAAATAGAGCCGGTTGACGTATTCTTTGAGCATGCGTTGGGTGCTGAATTTGGGTGCACAGGTCATGATAGCGGCTTTGGCGATGGCAACCCAGCGCGCTGACACGCCACTGGCATCGCGATCGTAGTACGCAGGGGCCACTTCGGTTTCGAGGAGCTGGTAGAGATGCTGGGCATCATCCCAGTCTTGGGCATCGAGATTGTCGTACTCTTGTTCGGTGCCGATGGCCCAGCCATTGGTGCCGTCGTAGGCTTCGGGCCACCAACCATCGAGGATACTAAGGTTGGGGATGCCGTTGAGGCTGGCTTTTTGGCCACTGGTGCCGCTAGCCTCATAGGGCCGACGGGGGGTATTGAGCCATACGTCGACGCCCTGGACCAACGCCCGCGCCACACACATGTCGTATTCTTCGAGGAAGATAATCCGCCCCGCAAAGCCGGGCTCTTGGGAGCGCCGATAGACGTCTTGGATGAAGTGCTTGCCGGGCTCGTCAGCCGGGTGGGCTTTGCCGGCAAACACCATCTGGATGGGGCGGGCAGGATTGTTGAGGATGGCTTTGAGGCGATCGGCATCCTTAAACAGCAACGTGGCCCGTTTGTAGGTGGCGAAACGCCGGGCAAACCCGATAGTCAAGATGGTGTCGTCAAACATGGGCCAGGCCACCGGGGGGAAGCCGAGGCGCGTGTGGCGTTGTGCCAAGCGCTCGCGCACGAATTCTACCAGCGTGCGTTTGAGACTCAAGCGCGCCTGCCAAAACTCACCGTCATCGCTCGATTTGAGGGCTTGCCAGGTGGCAGGGTTGTCGAGGTGCTCATACCAATCCGCTCCCAAGGTGCGATCAAACAGATTGCGCATGGTGGGAGCCAACCACGATGAGGTGTGAATACCGTTGGTAACGGAGGTAATGGGCACTTCGTCGTTGCTTTTGCCGGGGTAGAGCCATTGCCACATCGAGCGCGCGACTTGGCCATGGAGTTTGCTGACGCCGTTATGCATTTCGGACAAGCGCAAGGCCAGCACGGTCATGGCAAAGCTAGGACCCCACGACTGCTGTTGCATGGCGATGTTCATGAAGGCGTCGCGGCTAATCCCCAATTGATCCCAGAATTTGGCGAAATATTTGTCGATTAAGTCGAGTGAAAATGCATCGTTGCCGGCGGGCACGGGAGTATGCGTGGTAAACACGGCTTGGTCGCGCACCATGTCAAACGCTTGCATGAAGGGCACTCCCTGGGCGACGTATTCACGGGCTAGCTCGAGCACCAAGAACGCCGAATGGCCTTCGTTCATGTGCCAGACGGCAGGAGCGATGCCCATCTGACGCAGGGCACGTACGCCACCGACCCCCAGCACGAGTTCTTGGGCAACCCGCAATTCGTGGTCACCACCGTACAAACGAGCCGACAAATCACGATCGGCGGGGCTGTTGGGGTGAATGTCGGTATCCAGCAAATAGAGCGACATGCGCCCTATTTGGAGGTGATAGACTTTGGCGTAAATCGTGCGCCCAGGCAGCTCGACATCGACGACCACTTCGT
This sequence comes from uncultured Roseiflexaceae bacterium, assembly GCA_903889425.1. Taxonomy (GTDB): domain Bacteria; phylum Chloroflexota; class Chloroflexia; order Chloroflexales; family Roseiflexaceae; genus UBA965. The sequence goes on from CAISXI010000064.1 coordinate 7,776, forward strand.
TGCCGTCGGGGGTCAAGGCAGGGCGAGCGGGGATATCGGCAAAGCTCATTTTGCTATAGAGCGCTTCTTGCCAGCCACTATGATCGAGGCGTTGGCGGAAGTAGCCTTGGGGGTAGATGAAACCAACCGCGACCAACGGCAAATCGAGGTCACTGGCTTCTTTGATGTGGTCGCCGGCCAAAATTCCCAAGCCGCCTGAATAAATGGGCAGGGATTCGTGCAAGCCGAATTCGGCCGAAAAATAGGCAATGGTGCTTTTTTCGGTGGGGTAGGTGCGTTTGAACCAGGTATCTTTGCGATTCATGTAGGCATCGAACGCAATCACTACGGCATCGTAGTCGGCCAACCAGGTAGAATTGTTGGCGGCAGCAATCAAATTGCGTTGGCGCACGTTGCGCAAAAACTGGACCGGGTTGTGGTAGATTGATTCCCATAATTGGGGATCAATGCGATTGAACAAATCAGTCGCGTTGGGGTTCCATGCCCACCAATAGTTGTAGGCAATGTCTCGCAAGCGGTTGATACGCGCAGGAATCGGCGTAAACAACAAATCAGCACTCGTAGCGCTCAAGGTTCACCTCTTTTTCACAGAAGGAAACTGACACGCGGAGTAGCCACGATGCTCCCCGCAAACCGTCTTTTAATATACACGTTAGTATATATTTACGCAAACAGCTGTCGAAAAACAATGCCACCACAGACAACCTCGCTTATAATGCAAGCAATTATTCATGCAAAGGGTCCTGCAATGCGTCCAACTATTGTCGTCACTCAACCAGTCCCCGGCGATGCGGTGGCGCGCTTGCGCCAAATCGGCGACGTGACTTACCGCACGACCGATGGGCCGTTACCGGCAGCTGAGCTCAGTCAATTACTGGCACCCGCAGATGCGGTATTGTGCCTATTGACCGATCGCATCGACGAAGTGCTCCTCGCCACCACACCCCGCCTCAAAATCGTCGCCAATATGGCCGCTGGCTACAACAATATCGATGTGGCCGCTGCTAGCGCGCGCCGGATTGCCGTCACCAATACCCCCGGCGTCCTCAGCGAAAGCACCGCCGACCTGACATTTGCCCTAATCCTCGGCGTGATGCGGCGCATCAGCGAATCCGAGGCTTTTTTGCGGTCGGGGCAATGGGCGTATTGGAGCGCCACGTTGCTCCTCGGCAGCGAAGTACACAGCCGCACCCTCGGGATTGTGGGGATGGGACGCATCGGCACGGCAGTAGCCCGCCGAGCCCGGGCATTCAATATGCGGGTGCTGTATCACGCCCGTAGTGTGCATGCCGATGCAGAGTCCCTCGGGGCCGAGCGGGTTGATTTGGACACGCTCCTAGCCCAATCAGACATCGTATCGCTGCATGTGCCCTACAATGCTGCCACTCATCATCTCATCAATGCCCAGCGCCTGGCCCAAATGCAGCCCTCCGCATTTTTGATAAATACGGCCCGTGGCAGTGTGGTAGACGAAGCCGCCTTGGCCGAGGCCTTGCATCGTGGCATCATCGCCGGTGCCGGGATTGATGTGTTTGAAGCAGAGCCCACCATCCACCCCCAATTGCTCAGTGCCCCCAATACGTTGTTGTTGCCACATATCGGCAGTGCCACCCTGCAAACCCGCAGTGCCATGGCGCGGATGGCGGCAGACAACATTGTGGCTTTTTTTGCCGGTAACCGCCCACCCCAATTAGTGAATCCGGAGTATTTGGCGTGAATCGTACCACTCTCTTGCAAATCGGCAGCATAATTGTCGCTGCCACATGCATTATTTTGCAATTCCCGCTTTTTTTTGTGGCGGTGGGTCAACGTATCGCCTACCTCTACCCGATTGATTACGGCGAAGGTCCGCTGCTCCGTCAAGTACAGTTTTTGGTGCAAGGCGGGTCAATTGCGGCGTTGTACGGCAATCCGGGTGCGCCACCCTACCTCGTGGTCAACTATCCACCGTTGTATTTGCTGGTGACACGCCTGTTTGCCACGGTGACACCGGTATTGTTTGCGGGGCGGCTGGTGTCGGCACTGGCCGGCGTCGGGGCATTCATCGCCATCCGGTTTTTGGCAGACGACGACCGCGACGACCCCTATACCAAGGCCCTACGCTGGCTGGTGGCCTGCACGTGGCTGGTCATCCCGATTGTGCGTGAGTGGAGCGGGGTGATGCGTGTCGATATGCTGGGCGTGGCGCTCGGGTTGAGTGGGGTACTCCTGGCAGTGCGAGGCAAACTGAGCTGGGGCACCATCCTAGTAGTACTGGGATTATTATGCAAACCTACCTTGATTGCCGCGCCCCTGGCGTTGCTGGTGCTTTATGCCAGCACGCCGTGGCGCAGTAGTCTACGGGCCATCGCCAGCGGGGCAGTGGTACTGCTGGTTAGTGTGGTGGGCATCACCCTCGGCGGCGGGCAATTATGGTTGCACCTGGTGCAATCCAACGCTAACGGCTGGGACGCAAGTTTAGCCAAGGGCTTTTGGCGTGAAGCAGTGCAAGTCCATTGGCCATTGATGCTGGGTGCACTGGTAATTGCCGGCGTCCATCTGCGCCACGGTAAACTACTGTTGACCCCCACGCACCGCATCACCAGCATGGCCATCGCCTATACCATTGGGGGCATGGTGGTGGGGGTGGGGATTGGCAAAGTAGGTGCCTATGCCAACTACTTTCTCGAATGGTACGCCGGCATGGTCTGGTTGCTGACCATCGGGGTGGGCTGGCTATGGCAATTGCCCGACCGCAAACGCTGGCTGGCACCGGCGTTGCTAGCACTGTGTAGCGTGGGAGTGGCACGTTTTTATCCGTTGTGGAGCGAAACCTACCCCAAACCGTATGGCATGATCGAACAACAACGCCCGGCCCGTTTGGTGGTGGGGAGTTACGGCGTGTGGCGCGATTTTGACCGTGAAGGGCAGATTTTGGCCGCCAATGCCGTCACCGCACGCGATATCACCAGTCTGATTCAGCAACACGGGGCGCTGGTTTTTACCGATGTGCCGGGCATTGCTGCCCAAGCCGATGCGGTCGCCCCCATGCAGGTATTTGAGCATCGCCAATTGCTCGATAGTGGCTTGTGGGATCAACGCCCCACCCTGCGCCAATTGGCCAACGGCCAAATCCCGCTGGTGGTGCTCGATTATTTGGGCAACTGGATGACACCCGAGAGTATTGCATTGATTCGTAGTCGCTATGCCCAGAGTGGCTCACGAGGCAGTTTTGACATCTACCAGCCGATTGCAGTGGGCGCCCCGCAAACCATCGATCAACCGCTGGGCGGCTTGACATTGCGGAGTAGCGCATTGCCACCACCCATCCAACGGGCAGCCTACGAGCCAGGTACGATTTTGCCGGTGCTGTTGACCATCCATGGCCAAGGCGACCAGACACTGCATCAACTGCATCTGACGTTGCGTGATAGCAACGGACAAACCTATGCCCGTAGTAGCCAAGCCTTGTTTGCCGGTGCCTTGACGGCGGCAGATTTGGCCGCAGGGGATTTACAGCACTTGCAAGCGCTGGCAATCCCGTTATCGATTGGCGACGGGAGTTTCGTCATCACCGCCCAACTCGACGATACACCGCCAATCACCGCCGCCACCCTCACCATCCAAAAAGGACAGGGACGGGTGCTGGGCGACGCTGGGCAATTTGCCCCCGAGGCCTTTGTGCAGTTTGTCAACACCAATGGCGGCCGTGCACGCTGGGGCTGGCCGTTGATGCCGGCTATGCCGTTTGCCGACATGACGCTACAATGCTGGCAAAACGGCTGTATCCAGCGCCTGCCCGACGGGACGATCCAATCTGCACCGCTCGGTGAATGGCTCCGAGCCGCCACGGCGCTCCTCCCTGCGGCGAGTGACATGGACAGCTACGAATTCACCCACGCCATTGCCATCGATGACCGCTTTGCGGGTGGCGAATACACCCTCGCCGATAGGGCTCGCCAAGACGGTGTGACGACCATCTGGTTGCGTCGTGACGCCCTGTTGCTCTTTGCAAAAGACGACAGCGTCACGCTTGGTGATGGCGGGGCCCGCGTCTTGCGCCTGCCTGGCATCCCCTACCGCTGGCCGGATCTGCCTAAATAGCCCGCTTTGCCCCGATGACACCACTCGGCGTAATTGCCGGGTGGTGTTTTTTGTGCCAAACTGCTATATATTCACTCTTTACAACATGACGTCTTTTTGGTATAGTATTGTTAGTGTTTTTAATACACTAACTAAAAAGAAAGAGGTAGGCAATGGAACTATTAACTGCGTTATTTAGTATCAACACGGTGGTCTACACGATTCTCGATTATCCACTGACATTGGTGGAGCTGATTGGGACGATTTTCGGGTTATGGAGTGTGATTTTGGCGGCGCGGGCGAGTATCTGGAATTACCCGATTGGGATTATCAACATCGTGTTCTTTTTTGCCACGTTCTATCAGGTGCAGTTATACGCCGACATGACGTTGCAGGTCTATTTTTTGCTCATCAGCATCTATGGCTGGTGGGTGTGGGCCAATCCGCGACCAACCCAGATGGATGCACAACAGGAGCTGAAAATCACGCGCAACACGTGGCAAGTCAATCTCGGCATTGGTGTGGCGATTGTGGTAGGGGCGGGGCTATTGGGGCTGTTTTTTGCGAATGTGCATCAATTGTTGCCCACATTGTTCCCTGCACCGGCAGCCTACCCCTATGCAGATTCGTTGGTGATGGCGATGAGTATCGCGGCCATGTATTTGTTGTCAATCAAAAAATGGGAGAACTGGCTGATTTGGGTGGCTGTTGATACGTGTAGCATCGGGCTTTTTTATAGCAAAGGGATCAAGCTGATTGCCCTCGAATACGTAGTGTTTTGGGCGATTGCGGCCTATGGTGGCTATCGCTGGTGGCAACAGATGCAGAAAGAGGAAGCCAAATGAGCAAACGGATTGGCTTTACGCTAGGTAAATACGCGCCATTGCATGCCGGGCATCAATTGGTCATCGACACCGCCTTGGCCGAAATGGACGAAGTCATCGTGATGATCTATGACGCTCCCGAAACAACTTCGATTCCGCTGCCGATCCGCACCCAATGGATCCGCGACTTGTACCCCACGGTCGAAATCGTCGCAGCGTGGGATGGGCCGACGGAGACTGGCTA
>CAISXI010000065.1 GCA_903889425.1 uncultured Roseiflexaceae bacterium
CCTGACCCATAGTTATTGAATTTCAATAACTATGTGCTATAGTCGCATGAACCATCAATGTGTCGTGAAACGCACGGCTTATTCACCGCCCGACCGCGAACTTTTTTTCACCAGAAACGGCAACGCTCTATGAAACTGCAATCATGGGTGCCACAACTCATCATCACCCTTTTCAGCGTGACACTGCTGGTCGTCATGCGTATACCCGTGCAGGCCAACAATGATCCACGGTTTTATGATATGGGCACTCCCACCCTGCAGACGATTTGGGTCGATGCCAACAACGGCAACGATGCCAACAACGGCACCAGTCGCGCCAGTGCCAAACGGAGCGTGAGTGCCGTCTGGAACAGCATCCCCGCCAATACCACCCTCACCACCGGCTATCAAATCATGCTGGTGAGTGGCACGTACAATACCTCGCTGATGCCCAATTATTGGGAAAACCGGCGCGGGACTGCCCAATTCCCCATCATCATCCGTAGCGCCGATGGCGCCGGTACTGCCACTATCACCCGCGACCTCAATATATACAATGTATCCTATCTATACCTGATTGATCTGGCCATCATCCCGGCTGGAGGGGGTGACGTAGTGCATTGCGAGCGGTGCAACCATCTATTCATCAAAAACAGCACCTTGAACGGCGGCCCGAGTCGTGAAGCTCACGAAACGCTCAAAGTCAACCAATCGCAATATGTCTATCTCGAAAATAACAACATTAGTAGTGCCGCCGACAACAACATTGACTTTGTAGCGGTGCAATACGGGCACATCCAGAGCAACGTCATCCACAATGCCGGTGACTGGTGCATGTACACCAAAGGGGGCTCTGCCAACATCCGTATCGAAGGCAACGAAATTTACAACTGTGATGTGGGGGGGTATGTGGCCGGTCAAGGTACCGGGTTTGAATACATGGTCACGCCGTGGTTGCATTATGAAGCCTACGACATCAAATTCATCAACAACGTCATCCACGATACCCAGGGGGCAGGGATGGGGGTCAATGGCGGCTACAACATTTTGTTGGCCTACAACACGCTCTACGATGTAGGCCGCAATAGCCACGGCCTCGAAGTAGTCTTTGGGTTGCGCTCGTGTGATGGTGATACCAACGCCGCCACCAGCTGTAGCGCAAATTTGGCCCGCAATGGTTGGGGCACCACGACAATCGCGAGTGATGGCGAGCCGATTCCCAACCGCAACGTGTTCATTTTCAACAATATTTTGTACAACCCGCCGGGGGTGCAGAGTGAGTGGCAACATTTCGCAATTCATGGGCCACGGACACCGAATGGGGGAACGCACATCCCCAGCCCCAGTCGCAGTGACACCAACCTACAAATCAAAGGCAACATTATTTGGAATGGGCCGGCCAATTTGTCGCTAGGGTTGGGTGACGACCAAGGGTGTCTGCCCAGCAACCCGACCTGCAACGAGACACAATTGCTGGCCGACAATCGGATTAATACGTTGCAGCCCCAGCTCACCAACCCCAGCGGCGGGGATTTTCGGCCGCTGGCGGCGGGCAATCTGGCCAGCATCACCAGCGTGGCGATCCCTGACTTCCCCGATAATCGCCCCAGCCTGCCCCAGGCCCCGCTAGGCGATTTACGCAACCAGATTGCCCGCGATATCAGTAATACTGCCCGGCAACCGGGCATCCCGGGTGCGTATGCGAGTAGCGATAATACCCAAGCAACCAATACACCGCTAGCCACGCCGACGGCGAGTCGCACCCGTACATTCACCCATACCGCAACCAACACTCGTACCACAACCAATACGCGTACATTGACCAACACGCCTACCAATACGCGAACGCGCACCGACACAGCCACCCCTACCATCAGCAAAACGCCCACCGTATCGCGCACGCCTACCAATACCCCCACCCCCAGCAACACTCGCACCTATACCAACACCCGGACTGCCACCAAAACACCCACCATGTCGCGGACACCCACCATGTCGCGAACGCCTACCATGTCGCGAACACCCACCATGTCGCGAACACCCACCTATACCCCCACCCCCAGCAATACGCGGACGCCGACCAACACCCGCACGGCAACCAAAACACCCACCAACAGCAACACACCGACGAATAGCAAAACGCCCACCATCTCACGCACCCTCACCATGTCACGCACCTCCACCTATACCCCCACCCCCAGCAATACCCGCACCTATACCAATACCCGCACACACACGAGTACGCGCACGAATACCCGCACGAATACCGCCAGCAAAACACTAACCGCCAGTCGTACCCCCACCATCAGCGTCACGCCGGGCAGTGTCGCCCAAATGCCCATCGTGCCGGTGATTGATAGTGCCAGCAAAGCAACCTTGCGGGCGATTTATCTCAATGGCCAAGCATTGGGAAATCGGGCCGGGGTATTTGCCAAAGTGGGTGATAGTATCACGTCCTCGGGTTCTTTTTTGACAGACATCGGTTGCCAAAGTGAAGACTTGGGAGATTATAGTAGCCTCGCAAGTACGATTAGCTTTTTTCGCGCTACAACCTTCCCGGTGGGATACAGTGATGTATGGTGTGGCGTCGCAAATTCATTTAGTGCCGCTAGTGTCAGTGCCGACAGTGGGTGGAGCGCCGATTACGCGCTAGCAGTGCTCAACCCACTGCCCAGTGGCTGTGCGACCCCCAACAACACGGCGTTGCTGTGTGAGCTCAAACGCAAAAAGCCCAGCATTGTGCTCATCATGTACGGCACCAACGATTTGGAGCGCGACAACGATGTAAGTGCCTTTCGCACGCAATTGACGTCGATTGTGCAAAAAAGCGTAGCCGCGGGGGTGATTCCAGTACTGAGTACCATTCCGGCGCGCACCGACAGTTATGCGGGGCGGGTGGCCAGCTACAACGCGGCGATTATTGCCGTCGCCCAAAGCACCGGTAGCCCACTCTGGAATTATTGGTTGGCGCTCCAAGACCCAAGTGTGATTAACCAAGGGATTAGTACCGACGGCGTCCACCCTAGTATTTATATGAATGAACTAGGGGCCGATTTTACAATCACCGGCTTGCGTTATGGCTACAACCAGCGTAATTTGACGGCGGTGCAGGTGCTCGAAGCGATTAAACGGATCGTGATTGATGATGGGGCACCGGATTGATAACCGCGCACTGCGTACAGCCGCAGCCTGCTGCGTCTTCACATACCCCCAGCGTCATTCCATGCCGGGTGCCTCGGCACCCATAGCGTGGAATCTCCGTGGGTGGCGTACACGACGTCGGAAGTACGTATTTACTGCACAGAGATTGCACGGCGCCTGCGGCACCATATAATGACGTTGGGGAGCCTCTGCGCCCTCTGCGTACTCTGCGCGAGACAAAGAGCATTTCGCACACACAGACATTCATCGACGCACCGCAATCCGCTCCAACAATTCTGCCACCACGCGGTGCAATACCGCCGCTGCTGGCAATTGCACCGCGTCACCACGGCGCACCGCTAGCACCTGCGTCACCACCAGTGCGGCGTCGCCACTGAGCTGTGGCAACACCAGTTCGCCACCAGCACTTTTCGAGACAACTTGGCCGGTCTGGCGCCACCACAAGGTGCGACAGAGATTGAGAATCACATACACTGGCGCATCTACCACCTGCTCCGCGGCATCTTTGATGTCGTACCACACCGCCGCCCAGGCATCGGCCACCGTCGGTGCTGGTATGGTCACCGCGCCCGCCACCACAATCCCCCGCGCGTGTGCCACCGCCAAATGGGCACTCAGGTCCGGGTCGTGGCGCACCGTCAACCAATCGTGGTGGGGGTCGGCGAGGGCGGCCGTCATCGCTGCCCGCCACGATTCACCATAATGGAGCAAAAA
>CAISXI010000066.1 GCA_903889425.1 uncultured Roseiflexaceae bacterium
AATGATGCCAATCAATGCACCACTCGGCTCAAATACCCAGATGCCGGTGGCACCGGCCACGTACAACCGCCCGGCTTGGTCGACCTTCATGCCGTCGGGCGAGCCGGGCTGGGGATGATCCATGTCAAACGGCGTGCGACTATTGCTGAGCGTGCCGTCACTCGACACGTCAAAAGCGCGCACATGGCGGCGGCGTGAATCGCCGATATAGAGGGTTTGTTCATCGGGGGAAAAAGCCAGCCCATTGGGGCGGTCAAAATCAGTGCCAATCAGCACAATCTGGCCATCGGGATGAATGGCATAGACGCCGTTGAGGGGTTGTTCGCGTTGCGATTCTTCGATGCCGTAGGGCGGATCCGTAAAAAATATCACGCCGTCGGAGCGCACCACCACGTCGTTGGGGCTATTGAGGCGCTTGCCGTTGTAGCTATCGACAATGGTATGGGGCTGGCCGTGGATGTCGCTGCGGCTGACGCGGCGATTGCCGTGCTCACACGCTACTACGAAGCCATTGCGGTCACGGGTAAGACCGTTGGAATTGCCACTGGGGTGGCGCCAACGACTGACTTGGCCGTCGGGCTGCCACTGATAGATGCAATCACCGGGGATATCAGAAAAGCGTAACACGCCATCGCACCAGACGGGGCCTTCGGTAAACAAAAATCCGGTGGCAATGCGTTCGGCATTACCGCCAGCAAAGAGCGTTTTGAGTTTCATTGGGCATCCTCGATCCAATTTAAGGTGCGACTGACGGCTTTTTTCCAGAGGGCATATTGCTGGTCGCGGGCGGCGGCGGGCATGTTGGGGGTCCAGCGTTGGTCTTCGCGCCAGTAGCGTTGCACATCGCCAAAGTCCCGCCAAAAGCCGACGGCAATACCGGCGGCATAGGCGGCGCCGAGGGCGGTGGTTTCGGCAATCACAGGGCGGATGACGGGGACGCCGACCACGTCGCTTTGGAACTGCATCAGCAGGTTGTTGGCAGTCATCCCGCCGTCGACTTTGAGTTGGGTGAGGGCCACGCCGCTGTCTTGTTCCATAGCGTCGAGTACCTCACGGGTTTGCCAGGCGACGGCTTCGAGGGCGGCGCGGGCGATATGGGCTTTGGTGACATAACGAGTCAATCCCACCATTACGCCACGGGCATCGCTACGCCAGTAGGGCGCAAATAATCCCGAAAAAGCCGGCACCACAAACATGCCGCCGTTGTCGGGCACACTGGCAGCCAAGGCTTCGACATCGCTACTTTTGGCGATGATGCCGAGGTTGTCACGCAGCCACTGCACCAACGCGCCGGCGATGGCGATGGAGCCTTCGAGGGCATAGACGGCCGGTTGATTGCCAAAGCGATAGGCCAGGGTGGTGAGCAAGCCGTGGTGTGAAGGCACCGCAGTGGTACCGGTGTTGAGTAACATAAAACATCCCGTGCCGTAGGTGTTTTTGACATCGCCGGGGGCGATACAGGCTTGGCCGACCATGGCGGCGTGTTGGTCGCCGAGGGCGCCGGCCACGGGCACGCCGGCGAGAATGCCGGTAGCGTGGCCATAGATGTCACTCGACGAACAGATGCGGGGCAGCATGGTAGCGGGGATGTGCATGGCGGCGAGGATGTCGGCATCCCAGGCGAGGGTATGCAGGTTCATCAGCATGGTGCGACCGGCGTTGGTGACATCGGTGATGTGGATGCCGCCGTTGACGCCACCGGTCAGGTGCCAAATCAAAAAGGTATCGACGGTGCCAAACAGGGCGTCGCCTCGCTCGGCGTCGGCACGTAGACCGGGAGTGTTGTCGAGCAGCCAGCGGATTTTGGGGCCAGAAAAATAAGTGGCGAGTGGCAGCCCGGTTTGGGCGCGGAAGCGATCGTTGCCGATGGCGCCGGCGAGTTCACGGCAAATGGCGTCGGTACGCATATCTTGCCAGACGATGGCGTTGGCGTAGGGGGTACCGGTGTGGCGATTCCAGACGATGGTGGTTTCGCGTTGGTTGGTAATGCCGATGGCGGCGATATCGGTACGGCTGAGATTGGCGCTGGTAAAAGCTTCGCCGATGACTTGCTGGGTACGTTGCCAGATTTCTTGGGGATCGTGCTCGACCCAGCCTGGTTGGGGGTAGATTTGGGTGTGCTCGTGTTGGGCTATAGCGATGACTTGGCTGGTCTGATCAAAAATCATACAGCGGGTGCTGGTAGTGCCTTGGTCTATGGCGAGGATATAGCGTGACATACGGCAACTCCACATACGATAGAACGCATCTTTAATATATGCATTATATCGTATGTGGTGTGGGGGTGGGCGTTCGCAATTTGACTCTTGACAAATTTTGCAAACCTGCGTATTATCTAGCTAGGATTCTTTTTGAAACAAAATGCCGTCTAGGCATAAAGGAGGTGGTGCTCATGGGTAGTAGTCACATGCGTATGGGTATCACCGTAAAGGTAGCCCGCTAACGAGTTACCGTACGGAGATACCCTCCCTCCATCCCACCGGCGACGGGGTCGCTGGTGGGATATTTTTGTGCTTTTTTTGGCTGGGCAATACCCACAAAAATCCCCCCCACTGCGCCAATGCGCGCTGAGGGGGGATCGTGGGAACGATTTAGGCTTTGGCTTCGCAGGTACGCACCAATTCGGGCTCAGCGGCATTGGCAGTCGCCACAACTTCACCACGGTTGACGGTCACCAAGACTGCCACCTGTGTACCACGCTATGGTATGCGCGTCGTACTCGCAGTAGGGGTGTTGGTGGCGGTGCGGGTGTTGGTGGTGGTGCGAGTGTTGGTGGTGGTGCGGGTATTGGTGGTGGTGCGAGTGTTGGTGGCGGTGCGGGTATTAGTACGAGTAGCAGTGTTAGTACGGGTATTGGTGGGGGTGCGGGTGTTGGTGGGGGTGCGAGTGTTGGTGGGGGTGCGAGTGTTGGTACGGG
>CAISXI010000067.1 GCA_903889425.1 uncultured Roseiflexaceae bacterium
ATACTTCATACTTCATACTTCATACTTCATACTTCATACTTCATACTTCATACTTCATACTTCATACTTCATACTTTATATGTTGAAAATGATTTTCAGCTATTTTTTTGGGAATAAGTGTGATTTTCGTTGATGCACATGCTATAGCATAGTAGAATAGAAAGAATATGGATTGGGAGGAGCGCGTGGCATGAATGGCGTAATGCGGCAACAGGGGAGTATTGTGTTGATCGGCCTGAGTGGATCAGGCAAATCAACGGTGGGGCGCTATTTGGCGACCCGCATCAATTACCCGTTGCATGACACCGATGCCATTATCGAAGCCGAAACTGGCCAGAGTGCCGCCGACATCTTTGCGAGTCGTGGCGAAGTAGCCTTTCGGGCACTTGAAAGTGCCGTGCTCCGACGGGTACTCGCGACACCACCTGCAGTGGTTGCTACTGGTGGCGGTATCGTCACGGTGCCGGCGAATTGTGATGTTATCCGCGAACAGGCATTTGTCGTGTGGTTGGACGCCACAAGTAACGCCATCATTGCCCGGATATCTAATCATCGTCAGCCCCGCCCGTTGCTGCAAGGCGATAATCCGTACGAACGCCTCGAACAGATGCGCCAAAAACGAGCCAGTCTCTATCGTGCGATCGCCGATTTGCATATTTTGACCGATGGGATTCATGCCAGTGCCGTGGCTGCCCGGATTGCCATGTTGTTGCCCGCGATTTATGGTGCCCCACAGGAGGATCCCCATGAATGACAGCCTTCAGGTGACCGCCGGCCTTGGCTACCCAGTTATCGTTGCCGCAGATTGTTGGCAACAGTTGCCCATGTACCTCACACAGCTCGGCCTGAGTGGCCGTGTCCATATTGTGGCTGATCAACACTTGCAGTCCGTTGCCACGCAGCTTCAGTCAGCATGTGGCGCTGCCAGTACACTTTTGATTTTGCCGGGTGGCGAAACCAGCAAAGACAGTGCCACCTTGATGACCATCTATGACCATCTGCTCAGTCAGCGCGTCGAACGCAGCGATATCGTGGTGGCGTTGGGTGGTGGCGTGATTGGCGATGTGGCGGGCTTTGCTGCGGCCACCATTGTGCGGGGTATTGCCTGTGTGCAAATGCCCACCACCTTGCTGGCCATGGTTGATAGTGCGGTAGGCGGCAAAACCGGTATTAATCACCCTTTGGGCAAAAACATGATTGGCGCATTCCATCAACCGCGTCTTGTGCTGGCTGATGTCAATCTGCTCAAAACCTTGCCCGCCCGTGAACTCGCTGCTGGATGGTCTGAAGCCATCAAACACGGCGTGATTCGCGATGCCCAGCTCTTTGCCGATTTGGCGCAAGCCGATCCCTTGCAGGCCTTTTTTGATGCGACCCTGGTACGGCGGGCGGTGGCGGTCAAAGTCGATGTGGTCAACATCGACGAGCGCGAGCAAGCCGAACGGATGTTGCTCAATTACGGCCATACCGTTGGTCATGCCCTTGAACAATTGTTGGGGTATGGCGTGCTCCTCCACGGTGAAGCCGTGGCAATTGGAATGCAGGTCGAAGCCCACCTCGCCTACACACTCGGGCTGTGTGATGCCCAACTCATCCAACGCCAAACGGCTATTTTGCAGCATTATCAGCTGCCCACCACGATCCCGCAGGGTATTACCGTGCCACAACTACTCGAGGTGATGCACCGTGACAAAAAAGTCCAGGCTGGACAGTTGCGTTGGGCGTTGCCACGTACCATTGGACAGGCCGAAATTGTGCGGAATGTGCCGATTGCAACGGTGCAATCAGTGCTGTTAACACTGATTGCAGAGGGGTAAATCGATTTAATACAGTTTTTATAGAAATAATTGGCGTATATCAGGTATCTTTGGTATAGTGTATATGACAGAGAAAGGGGTGAGGTTATGCAATCTACACCATTTTCGGCAGATTCGTCCGTTGGCCAAATTCTTAATTTCCTGCAACGCAATGGTGAAGCCACCATTCGTGAACTCGAAGCCGAATTGGGTGTGAGTACCACCGCAGTCCGCGAGCATTTGATTAACCTCGATGCCCGGGGTTACATCGCGACTCGTTTGATTCGCAGCGGTCGTGGCCGACCACGGATTGTCTATTCATTGACTGAGCAAGCCCGCGATGTCTTCCCACGGAGCTACGACACGTTGGTGACGGTATTGTTCGACGAGATTGCGCGTCAGCAAGGTGAACAGGGGTTGACACAATTACTTGATACCGTCAGCGAGCGTTTGGCAGAGGGGTATCAGCAAGGTGGCAAAGGCAACCTCGAAAGTCGGATGAGTAATGTGCAAAAAATGATGGAATCACGGGGTATCCCGGTTGAAGTGCAACCAGATTCCCAAGGATTCACTTTTTATGCCTGTCCCTATCACGAAGTTGCCATGGATCATGCAGGAGTTTGTGCCATGGAAAAGCACATGCTTGAGCAGGTGTTGGGGCATGCCATCCAAAACGAAACGTCGATTCGATCTGGGTCGCGGGTGTGTAGTTTTTCGGTAGCCGCAGGCGACAACACGATTGCGCTTGTTGAATAAACGTCTACAAAGTTTCTGTCTATTCGTCTTATTAAGGAGTCAGTGTTTCAATGGAATTGGTCATCAAAGACTTACATGCCAATATTGGCGATAAAGAAATCCTCAAGGGTGTCAACTTGACCGTTACCCCAGGCACGATTCATGCCATCATGGGACCCAACGGCAGTGGCAAGAGTACTCTTTCGAATACCATCATGGGTCATCCCGCATACACTGTTACTAGCGGTGAAGTATGGTACAAGGGTCAAAACGTGCTCGAACTCCCCGTTGACGAGCGTGCGAAATTGGGGTTGTTTTTGGCATTCCAATACCCCGTATCAATCCCCGGCGTGACCGTTGCCAACTTCTTGCGGGCAGCAGTCAATGCCCACCGCTCGGTGGCTGGCAAAGACACGCGCGAGACGGCCATCCCGATGGCCCAATACCGCAAAGACATCCGCGAAAAAATGGCCACCCTCGGTGTCGATGATAGCTTTGCCCGGCGCTACTTGAACGATGGTTTTAGTGGTGGCGAAAAGAAGCGCATTGAGATTTTGCAGATGTCGATGCTCAAACCATCGATGGCAATTATGGACGAAACCGACTCAGGTCTCGACATCGATGCCCTCAAAGTGGTGTCACAAGGGGTCAACACCTTGCTAACCCAAAACCCCGAGATGGGCGTATTGGTGATTACCCACTATCAACGCTTGCTCAACTACATCAAACCGAACCGCGTGTCGGTGATGATGGAAGGGCGTATCGTACGCGAGGGTGGTCCAGAATTGGCCCTCGAGCTCGAAGAGCGTGGCTACGACTTCATCAGGGAGGAAGTGTTCGGCAATGCTAACTAAGCTCCCTGTGATTGCGGCGTTGACCGCACAAGATATTGTGGTAGCGAGTGAACCCACCTGGCTCCAGCAATGGCGCCAAGCGGCCTGGCAACATGTCAACGAAGGTGCAGCCCCGTTGTGGCGTCGCACCGATTTGACGGCATTTGCCTTGACCGACATGGAATTCAGTGCTACGACGAGTACATCCCAGCTTGGGAGTGCCATCCCGGATGGCGTGGTAGTGATGCCACTTAGTCAAGCAGTGCGTGAGCACGGCGATTTGGTCAAAGCCCACCTCGGCAGCGCGGTGTCATTCAATGCCAGCAAATATGCGGCGTTGAATGCGGCGACGTGGCGCGATGGTTGGTTCGTCTATGTCCCCAAAAACCACGAAGCCAGCGTGCCATTGCACTTGCTCCAAGGGTTTGGTGCCGGTAATACATTGGTTGCACGGAACCTCGTGGTGCTCGAACGTGGCGCGCAATTGTCACTCATCGAGCAATACGCCGGCGATGGCGGTCCGTTTGCGGTGGTGGCAAGTGAACTCATCCTCGGTGATGGGGCCACGCTCAAATACACCAGCATGCAGACCTGGGGCGCCAACGTCCATCACATGGGGCATCAAGTCGCCAAAGTGGGCAATGATGCCACGATTGTCTGGACGTCGGTCAACACCGGTGCTGCCCATCAACATGTCGACGCCGAAACCAACCTTGTGGGCAATGGCTCGCGGGTCGATTGGACGGCGGCCACGGTTGCCGGCAACGGTCAACGTTTGTTGACGGCTCCATGGTTGCGCCACGTCGGTCGTGCCACCGAAGCCCATATGGACTTCAAGACGGTGGTTAAAGGCAGTGGGTATGCCACATTTGATGGCATGATCAAAATCGAAGGTGGCAGCACCGACACGGTGACCCGTCTCGAAGAGCATGCCTTGCATTTGTCCCCCCAAGCACGGAGCGACTCAATTCCCGGACTCAAGATTGACACCAACAACGTGCAAAAAGCCGGCCACGCCTCGACCAGTGGCGAAGTCGACGATGAGCAGTTGTTTTATATGCAGGCTCGTGGTATTCCCAAATCCGATGCGGTTCATATGATTGTGATGGGCTTTTTTGAGTCTGTGCTCGATCGTATTCCGCTCGATACGTTGCGTGAGCAAGTCACGGCAGATATCTCTGCCCGGATCTAGTCACGCGGTAAAGGTACGCTCATGATTAAGGCGCCGTTTGATGTGGCTACTATTCGTAGTCAGTTTCCGATTTTGCAGTTGCCCAGTGAGCTCCCGGTGGCGTTTCTTGATAGTGCGTCATCGTCGCAAAAACCCGAAGCGGTGATTTCGGCGTTGGCAGACTATTACCGCACCACCAACGCCAACGTGCATCGTGGCGTGTACCAGTTGAGTGAGCAAGCCACGTTCGAATTCGAACGGGCGCGGGGGCTAGTGGCGTTGCTTATCAATGCCACTCACCACCGCGAAGTGATTTTTACTCGCAATACCACTGAAGCGATTAATTTGGTGGCCCAGGCTTGGGGTGGGAGTAATCTGCGGGCTGGTGATGTGATTTTGCTGACCCAAATGGAACATCACTCCAACATCGTGCCGTGGCAACTCATCGCCCAACGCACTGGTGCCGTACTGCGCGCCATCCCCATTGATTCCCAAGGGCGTTTGGTGTTGGACGACATCGACACGCTGCTCCAAGGGGTCAAAATGCTCGCCATCACCCATCAATCCAACGTACTCGGGACGATTAACCCAATCGCCGAGCTGACCCGCAAAGCGCATGCGGTAGGGGCGTTGATATTGGTTGATGGTGCCCAAAGTGTGCCACACATGCCGGTTGATGTACAGGCCTTGGATATCGACTTTTTGGCGTTTAGTGGCCACAAAATGGTTGGACCAACTGGCGTTGGCGTATTGTGGGGCCGCAAAGCCTTGCTCGACGCCATGCCGCCCTTCCTGGGTGGGGGCTCGATGATCAAAACCGTGACCATCGAATCATCCACCTATGCCGATGTCCCAGCGCGCTTCGAAGCAGGCACGCCGATGATTGGCGAAGCCATCGCACTAGGTGCGGCGGTGACCTATTTGATGGACATTGGTATGGCCAATATTGCCGCTTACGAGCATCAATTGAGTGCGTATCTAATCGAGCGCCTCGACGAAGTGCCCGAAGTGACGTGGTATGGGCCACCAGTTGGTGCCGACCGTGGTGCCATGGCGGCGTTTAGTATGACGGGGGTGCACCCGCACGACATCGCCCAAATCCTCGATGGCGAGGGTGTGGCGGTACGAGCGGGGCATCATTGTACCCAACCACTGCATGTGGCACTCGATGTGCCATCATCCGTACGGGCCTCATGTTATCTATATACCAACACCCATGACATCGACCGACTGGTGCATGGGTTGAGCAAAGTGAAGCAATTGTTCGGCTAGAAATTAGGGGATACCTATGAGTGACATGTACCGTGACTTGATTCTTGAGCATCATCGTTATCCCCATAATTTCGGGACGCTCGATCCTCATGATGTCTCACAAGAAGAACACAACCCGCTATGTGGTGATCGCATTCGCCTCGATTTGCGGATTGTCGACAACAAAATCGCAGAAGTCGCTTTCTCGGGTAAAGGGTGCGCCGTAAGTCAAGCGGCTGCCTCGATGCTCACCGATGAATTAATCGGTATGGACCTCGATCAAGTCCGGCAATACGGCAAAGCCGAGTTGTTGGACTTGATTGGATTGCCCCTCGACAAAAACCCTGTGCGCCTCAAATGTGCACTGTTGTCATTAAAGGCGCTCAAGGTAGGCGTCTATCGCTACCTCGGGCAAAACATTACTACGGATGAGTTGGATTAAGATTCAGGAAGGAACGTCAATGACTGTAGAAGCAAATGAGTTGTCGTTTGACTACTCGAAATACGGATTTCGCCAAGAAGAAAACTACGTCTTTAAGTCAGGCAAAGGCCTGAGCGAATCCGTTGTCCGCGAATTGTCGATGATGAAGGGCGAGCCTGAGTGGATGCTCAAGCGCCGCTTACAAGCCTTGGCGATTTTTTATAGCAAACCGACACCAATCGACGGTGCCTGGGGTAACCCCGATTTGCTGGACCTCAACTACGACGACATCCACTACTTCGTGCGGGCAGGTGACAAACCAGCCACCGACTGGGATGCCGTACCCGAGGAAATCAAAAACACCTTTGAGCGCTTGGGGATTCCCGAAGCCGAACGCAAGTTCTTGGCCGGTGTCGGTGCCCAATACGAATCAGAAGTGGTCTATCATTCGCTCCGCGAAGAATGGTCAAAGTTGGGGGTCATCTTCCTCGACACCGACACCGCCCTCAAAGAGCAACCCGAAATGTTCAAACAATATTTCGGTACCATCATCCCTTCAGCAGACAACAAATACGCAGCCTTGAACACGGCGGTATGGTCGGGCGGTTCGTTTGTGTATGTTCCCAAGGGAGTACACGTCGACATTCCTTTGCAGGCTTACTTCCGTATCAATGCCGAAAACATGGGGCAATTTGAGCGCACCTTGATTATCATCGACGAAGGCGCGTCAGCGCACTACATCGAAGGGTGCACGGCGCCACAATACTCCACCAATTCGTTGCATTCGGCCGTGGTTGAGATTGTGGTCAAAAAGGGCGGCAAGTTCCGCTATACCACCATCCAAAACTGGGCCAACAATATTTTCAACTTGGTGACCAAGCGGGCCGTAGCCTTCGAAGACGCCAGCATGGAATGGGTCGATGGCAACATCGGTTCACGTTTGACCATGAAATACCCTTCGGTCTATTTGATGGGCCGGGGCGCCCGTGGTGAAGTGTTGTCGGTGGCATATGCCGGCAAAGGCCAACACCAAGACGCCGGTGCCAAAATGGTGCACAACGCACCTGACACTACCAGCGTCATCACCAACAAGTCGGTCTCAAAGGGCGGCGGCAAAACCACCTATCGTGGCTTGGTCAAGGTGCACCCAGGGGCAACTGGCGCCAAAATCAACGTGAATTGTGATGCCTTGATTCTCGACAACCAGTCGAAATCAGACACCATCCCTTATATCGAAGTCGAAGAAGCCAAAGTCACCTTGGCACACGAGGCCACGGTGGGGCGGATTGGTGAAGAGCAACTCTTTTATCTGATGAGCCGCGGTATCTCACAAGCCGAAGCGATGTCGATGATTGTGTTGGGCTTCATGGAGCCGTTTACACGTGAATTGCCGATGGAATACGCCGTCGAGCTCAATCGCCTCATCCAACTCGAAATGGAAGGGTCGGTCGGGTAATCATATCCCCATGAAATCCCCCCGACTCATCCGCAAGGTGAGGCGGGGGGATTTCGTGCTGTAGAGCCACAGCCTGCTGTGGCTCTACAGGCTGCGGCCATAGGGAGCCGCAACAGGCTGTGGCTCTGGGGATTCGCAGCAGGCTGCGACTGTACTGTAGAATGGTATTATATGAATTGGAGGGATTGATATGAGTGAATATATCGTTGTAGCCGAAGCGGCGCAATTGCCAGTTGGTGCCACGTTGGCCGTGAAATATGGCGATCAAGAAGTGGGTTTGTTTAATGTGCGAGGGACGATTTATGCGATTGGCAACGTCTGTACCCATGCCTATGCCCAACTGCACGATGGCTACGTCGACGACGATGATTGTACGGTCGATTGCCCGCTCCACGGAGCGCGCTTTTCGTTGAAAACGGGTGATTATTACACGTTGCCGGCGGTGCGCAATGTGGCTATCTACCACGTCCAAATTGACGGCACCCAGATTTCGATTGCGCCGGCCAGCTAAAATGGTGGTGATACAGCGCCACTGTGAACCCGAAATCACCATTTGGGCGCAGGCCGCCTACCCCTGTGAAGGGGTCGGGTTGCTCGTGGGGCGGCGGGTGGAGGATGACTGGGAGATCCACATGTTGGTGCCGGCAGCCAATCTCGCAGCCACGCCGGCGACGCAGTTTGTGCTTGATCCGACGGCATGGTTTGACGCTGAACAGATTGCAGTACAGGTGGGAATGTCGATTGTGGGTATCATCCATAGTCACCCGGACGCGCCAGCACGACCCTCGGTGCACGATAGTGCGAGTGGCGATTCACTGGGGCGCGACATCGTTTTTTTCATCAGTACAATCACCCAAAACGGTATCACCGCACTAACCGCTTGGCAATGGAATAGCCGTGAGTATCAAGAAATAGTCGTGCAATGGAATTAACTCCCCACGAACAACAACGCTATGCCCGCCATATTAGCCTGCCCGAAGTGGGGGCTGCTGGGCAACTGCGTCTCAAAGCTGCCCGCGTGTTGATTGTGGGTGCGGGGGGCTTGGGGTCGCCGGTGGCGCTCTATTTGGCGGCGGCGGGGGTCGGGCATATCGGGATTATCGATGACGACGTGGTTGATTTGACCAACCTGCAACGCCAAATCATCCATGCCGATGGGGCAATTGACCAACCCAAAGTAGCGTCGGCACAGGCGCGCATGCAGGGACTCAATCCTTGTATTGAAGTGACACCGTATGCGTACCGACTGACGGCCGCCAATGTGTTGACGATAGTGGGGCAATACGATGTGGTGGTGGATGCGACGGATTCGTTTGCGACGCGCTATATCGTCAATGATGCCTGTGTGATATTGCAAAAGCCACTCGTGTACGGGGCGATTTTTCGCTTTGAAGGCCAAGCAACCGTATTTGCGCCACATCTAGGTGGACCGTGTTATCGTTGCTTGTTTCCTGATCCACCGCCGGCGGAATTGGCGCCCAACTGCGCCGAAGCAGGCGTGTTTGGGGTGTTGCCGGGGGTGGTGGGGAGTGTACAAGCTACCGAAGCACTCAAGCTCATCCTCGGAATTGGCACGTCGCTGTGTGGGCGTTTGTGGCTGTATGATGCGCTCCACATGCAGGTCGATACCTGGCAAATAGCACCCAATCCGGCCTGCCCACGCTGTGGCACGCACCCTACATTGACTGAGATTGTCGATGTCGAGGCGTTGTGTGCGCCGGTCATGAATGCTGATGAATGGAACGCGCGTCAAGTGCAGGAGTGCCTTGCCCAATCACCGGTGCCGTTTGTGTTGGATGTGCGTGAAGCCCACGAATACGCCGTGAGTCATCTGCATGGGGCGGTGCGGATTGGTGTAGATGATGTGGCGGCGCGGATCGAAGAATTGCGCACGGTTGGACCGATTATCGTCTATTGTCGCAGTGGCATGCGCAGTGCCCGTGCCCGTGATGTACTGCGTAATCACGGGATTGCTGCGGTGAGTCTGGCGGGTGGGTTGCTGGCGTGGCGCCGCGATATTGACCCAACAGTACCCGTGGCGTAAGGAGAAAAATACGAATGGATGCAACGCAATTTCGCCAAATTTCAACGCCGCTTGCGAGCTGGAATCCTGCAATGCGGGCGTTATGGTACGAGGGGCAGGGGGATTGGACGACGGCGCACGACCAGGTTCAAGACGACAATAGCGCTGACGGGGCGTGGGTACATGCCTACCTGCACCGTGTCGAGGGTGATCAATTCAATGCGGCGTATTGGTATCGTCGGGCTGGGCGCGCAG
This sequence comes from uncultured Roseiflexaceae bacterium, assembly GCA_903889425.1. Taxonomy (GTDB): domain Bacteria; phylum Chloroflexota; class Chloroflexia; order Chloroflexales; family Roseiflexaceae; genus UBA965. The sequence goes on from CAISXI010000067.1 coordinate 9,942, forward strand.
TACCCGCCAAAAACCTCGCGCTCGGTGACGAATGGGCACAATTGGTGCAGGCCTTGGTAAAGGAGTAAATGATGCGGATTGCCGAAATCATAGAATCAAGCACGCAGTCGTTTGTGGCGGGGAGCTATGAATTACTGGCTGCTCCGGCGTTTGGTGCCTTAGTCCAGGCGCATACCCTCGACCCACAGGTGCACGTATATGCCGTAGTGTATGACATCCGCACGGTGAGTCGTGAGCCGGGTGGCCGAGCGGTGGTGCGGGGCAAAAGTTATACCGGCCATGAATTATTTAACGACGAAATTTATCGGGCGCACCCCGATTTGTCGGAAGTGTTGCAGACGGAGTTTGCAGCGTGGGTGGTAGGGTATCGACGTGACACGACGGTGTATCATCGCATCCCCGCAGCGCCACCACCGGTGCACTATAGTGTGGAAGTGTGTGATGATGCGACATTACGCCAATTTGGTATGCAGAGTGGCTATGCCCGGATGTTGCTCCAAGCTAGCCAAATCCCGAGTGATGAATTACTTGCGGCGGTGATGCGAGCGATTGCCGTAGCCCATGCGCCACAAGAGCGGGAGTATTTGGTGCGGGTAGGACGGGAGCTCGCGTTGCTGTTGCGTGATGATTTTGAGCGTTTGCGCCAGATTTTGGCACGCTTGACCCCATAGCCGGTGCTGTTGGTTGCGTCGTGACCCTTGCCTGTGCTATCATAGGTAATAACGGATAAGGGGGACGTGGCGAAATGGCAGACGCGCAAGTCTTAGGAACTTGTGGAGCAATCCGTGAGGGTTCGACTCCCTCCGTCCCCACCAATACCCTGAGCGCAGTACCGCGTGGTACTGCGCTTTTTGCATTCGTTTTTACCACAAGGAGGTAACTATGCATTCTGATATTATTAGCAAAATCGAAAAAGCCCGCCATTACGCCCAACAACCCGAGCGTATCGCCATCGATAGTTTGCATGCCACCTTTAATGGTGGCAATAACACCCATCAAATCACGATTATGGCGGGGGTGTGGCAGTGTGATTGTGAATTCTTTAAGGGACATGCCACCTGTGCGCATGTGATGGCCATGCAAAAAATCTTGGCGCCGATGTTGTCAGCGGCAGCCCGGGCTGCCACCAATCCCCTCGATGCCGATAATTTAGCTGAAATGTTGGGGTAATCAGTATGACACTCGTAATTGCGCATCGGGGGGCGTCGGCGTACGCCCCTGAAAACACCCTCAAGGCCTTTGATTTGGCAGCCGACCAAGGTGCCGATATGTGTGAACTCGACGTGATCGCAACCCAAGATGGCGCTTTGGCGGTGTTCCACGATGACACCACCGGGCGTTGGGAATCGGTTGATCGCGATGTCCGCACTATCTCGATGGCCAACATGCAGGGGCTTGACATTCGTGGTGAACGCGTCCCACACCTCGCTGCCGTGCTTGATTTGGCGCGTGAACGGGGCATGCAACTCAATGTAGAGCTGAAGCATGCCGGGGTGGCGCGGGAAGTGCTGGCGGCGATTCGCGATGCGCGTATGCACGAAGGGGTGATTATTTCGTCGTTTGTGGGATTGGCGTTGCACGAAGTGCGGGCGTTGGATGCCACCATCCGCATGGGGTATTTGATGGGGTCGCGTTCCTATAACCCGATTGTGCGCTTCCGCGAGGCCTACCCACTGTTCGCACTCAAGAGCCATGGCTGTCAAGCCTGGCATCCCTATTTCGATTTGCCGGTGATTGAGTGGGCAATTACGCAAACCCAAAACGCCGGTTATGCGGTAAATGTCTGGACGGTGAATGAGCCCCACGACATGCAAAAATTATTGGCGCTCAAGGTGGCGGGGATTATTACGGATAAGCCCGATGTGTTGAAAAAAATAATCACGCAGGGAGTGTAAGCACACTCCCTGCGTCGACGTATTGATTTAGGCGCGGCGTTGGCGCATATGATCATACAAGGCGGCAGCGCCCAGTAGACCGATACGGTCGCCGAGCTGGGTGACTTCGACAGGCACATCGCGATAGACGGCGATGGCGCGTTCGGCGATGACTACTTTGGCGCGTTCGACCAATTGGGGGTTGTTGATAACCACACCGCCGCCGAGGACGATTTTGGCGGGACTATAGAGGTGGAGCATATTGACCAACCCAGCGCCAATCGCTTCGCCTTCTTCGTCCATCAAGCGTTGGGCCACGGCGTCGCCGGCGGCAGCAGCTTGGGCGATGTGGTGGCCTTGGACGAGGTCGGGGGTGGTGAGTTGGTGGAGTGCTGTCTCACTAGTTTGGCGCATGGCGTGGGCGGCGCGGCGGGCAAAGCCAGGGCCGGCGGCAGTGTCTTCCCACGACATACGGGTATGCCAATCGATAATATGGTGACCCACTTCGCCGGCTGAGCCCTTGTGACCAAGGAGCAGGTGACCATCGGCGATAACACCGCCGCCGATACCGGTGCTGACGGTGATATAGACGAGGTCACGCAAGCCTTGACCGGCGCCAAAAACCCACTCGCCGACGGCGGCGGCGTTGGCGTCATTGCCGAGCTCGATGTCGAGGCCGGTGGCTTCAGCCAGCATGGCACGTAGAGGGGTGTTTTCGAAGCCTTGGATATTGGGCATGGCAAAGACGAACCCAGCCACAGGGTCGAGGGGGCCTGGTACGCCGATACCGACACCGGCGAGAGTCCCGTCGGCAGGGAGTTGGCGTTGAACGGTCTGAATCAAGGAAACCATGCGTCCAAAAATTGCTTGGGGCCCTTCTGCGACGATGGTATCGACTTTGGTGTCGTAATAAATTGTGCCGTTGGTGTCGACCAAACCTGCCCGCAAATTGGTGCCCCCTAAGTCAACGCCGATTGTGTACCGCATAGTGACCCTTTCCTTCATAATGACTTCATAATACACGTTACTATGTTGCGATAAATAATACACTTATGTTATACTACATAACAGCGTAATTACAAAATCAACTGGAATATTTTATGAAATGTAGCCACAGCGTACGTACCGATGTCGGACGACATCGTGAACATAACGAAGACGACTATGGAGTCGGCGAGGGTGTGCAAGTTGCACAACGTGGCCACTTATTTGTGGTGTGTGACGGCATGGGTGGTCATGAAGCCGGTGAAGTCGCGAGCAGAATTGCGGTCGAATCGATTTTGTCGGGGTATTATGCCGATGAGTCAGATGACCGTGCCACTGCGTTAAGTATGGCGTTTGATTATGCCAACACCTGCATTTATAACGAAGGTAATTTAAGCGGGGTATCGATGGGCACCACTGGCGTGGCTGCCGTTGTTCACCACGACGAATGTGTCATTGCTAATGTGGGGGATAGCCGCGCATACCTCATCCGCAAAGGGGCGATTCGGCAGATTAGCCGTGATCATTCGCTCGTGAACGAGCAAATTGCGGCAGGGATGATTACGAGTGCGGATGCCGAACGCATGCTTTACAAGCATGTAATTACCCGCGCGCTGGGTCATCAACCGGACGTGATTATTGATACGTTTCGCTTTGCGGTATTGCCTGGTGATGTGATATTACTGACCTCCGACGGCTTGATTAATCATTTAACTGACGATGATATTTTTGCGGTCTGTGTGCGTCCTTCGTTGGTGGATTGTGTTGATCGGTTGGTTGACATTGCCAATGAACGTGGTGGGAATGATAATATCACGGTGATGATGACACGGATTGATGCCGTTGAGGGTACATCACCATTACCGATTCCCATTGATGCGATGCCCGTAGTGGCCGGTGAATACAACCCGATGCGCCCGCAACCGAGCCATTCGACGGCGTCGATGCGCTTGATGTTGTCGCCGCAAATCAGCTGGCAAGGTGCGGGGTTGTCGCTCGCATTGCTAGGGGTATTGGTATTGGTTATTGTGTTGGGTGTGATGGGGATTTGGCCGTTTGCGCCGGCATAAGCATCTGCTGATAAATCTGTAAATATTGACTAGCCAAGGCTTGTTGGGTGTAGTGCTGTTGCACTCGCTGACGAGCCTTTTGGCTGTAATCAGCATATAGTTGCGGATTTTCGCTGAGTTGCAACACTGCGTGTGCCAGGGCAATACTATCACCTTCGGCATAGACGATGCCACCATCACCAATCACGTGGGGTATTTCGCCGGAATCACTGCCTATCACGGGTACACCACAGGCCATGGCTTCGACTAGTACGCGGCCGAATTGCTCTTTCCAGTTGGCAGTAGTGCGTGATGGCAATACCAATGCATCGAGTCCATGCATGACGGTCGGGATGGCGTGGCTGGCCACCGGCGCGTGCCATTCGATGCGTGCCGCAACGCCGATGGTCGTGGCATGCTGGTGGAGTACTTCGGCGTGGGTGCCACTACCGATGATGCGCAGACGGATGTGTGGCGGGAGGGTGGCGAGGGCGCTGATAAGGTCAGCGATGCCTTTTTCGGGGACGAGTCGCCCCACATAGCCCAGCGTAAATGGCTGGCGGGCAATAAGGGCAGCGGGGCGCGGGGCAAAGTGCAGGGGATCAACGCCGGTTTGGGCGATGATACTGAGCGGCCCGGTATAGCCGTGATTGCGGATGATGGTGGCAGCCTCGTGTGAACAGGCCAAGGCATGGCTCGCATGGGTAAAGGCGTAGCGTTCGAACCAGCCAAATGGTGGTGGGTACGTGCGCTCGATATTGGCGTAATTATAAAAACAAGTGCGGGCGCCGACGTGATGGGCAGCCCGGAGCGCGAGGAAGGTGGCGAGATTGAAGGATTCTTCGTCGACGTGCACAATATCGGGGCGCAGTCGGCGCACCAACGCACCAAACGTGGGGTAGTAATGGAAGTGATGTTTGCCATTGAGGCGCATCGGTAGGATTTCGACGTGGTAATTGGGCGTGGGGCCGGGTTCATAGTCGATGCGTTGCGCTCGCGGTTCTTGCCAATAGGCGGGGCTGGCAACAGTGAGTTGCACGCCTGGCAGTGCGGCGAGGGCGTCGGTTTTGCGACGGTATGCGCTACTGAGCAAGGCTTTGGAGAGGATGAGGATATTCATTATAATACTTGGGCCGCGATGCGGGCATAGATTGCCGCTGTTTGGGTGGCGGTAATGGCATAACTAAAGCGACTTGCCCGGTGCATACCAGCAGCCCGGAGCTGTTGGCGTTGGGCGGGGTCGCTGAGGAGCTGGGCGAGGGCATCGCGCCAGGCTACCACATTGGTGGGGTCAATACTGCGGGCAGCATCACCGACGATTTCGGGTAAGCTGGTGCGATTACTGACCAGCACGGGCGTGCCACAGGCCATCGCTTCGAGGGGTGGTAATCCAAAGCCTTCGGCGAGTGAAGGGTAGGCAAACAGGGTTGCCGCACTATAAAACGCCGGTCCGGCTTCACGACTGACGGTGACGCGCTTGACGCGGGCACCAATGCCGAGGGCGGTTATTTCTTGGTCGATATCGGGGAATAACGTGGGATTGCTGCCGGCGGCTTGGCCGGCGAGTACCACCCAGGTATGATTGCGGATAGTGGCGGGTAAGGTGGCAAAGGCGCGCAGGAGCGTGACGACGTTTTTGCGTTCGTCGTAGCCGCCGACATAGTAAATATAGGGACCAACGATGCCCTGCTGGGCAACCACCGTCACCGCATCAGGTTGTGGGGTGTAGATGGGGTCGGCGGCCAAGTGGGTGACACTGATTTGGTCGCTAGGATAAGCGAGCAATTGGGCGGCTTGGTCGGCCACATATTGCGAAATTGCAATGATGGCGTGGCTACGCTTGACCGCACGGGTGACTAATGCGGTATACAACCGCACCAGCGGTGAGCCACGGTAGGCGGGGCGGGTGAGTGGGATGAGGTCTGGGATGGTGGTGATTACCGGTACATTTGAGTAATAGGGCGGAGCAAAATAGGGGATATGCAATAAATCTGCCCCGACAAGCTCCGCCGCTTGGGGTACGGCGATTTGTTCAAACCAGAGTTTGGCGAGGTTGCGTGACCGCCCAGCTAATGGTGATGTGACCCGATGCACCCGGACCCCTTGGGGTACAGGTGGTGGTGTGGTATCTGCGGGGATAATCAACGTCAGTTGGATGGCGTCAATGCGCTGAATGGCATTGACGAATCCATGCAGATATTGACCGACACCAACGGTCGCTTTATCCCAAAAAAAGCCGTTAATGGCTACGTGTAATGTCATGTGCGTATAATACCATATGTGATTAATTTGTACCGGTGCCAATCGATGCACGACATGAATCTACTGTGTTGTGATGATGGGGTAGGCAATGATACGAAGGGGTGATTATCGATGCCCATTGTATTTTGGCCAAAGACGCGGATTGGCTGGGTGGCGGCACTATCATTTGACCTGTTTGTGGTGTTATATATCATCAATGGGTACATGATAAAAGTGTCGGCGGTCTCATCGTGGTGGCTGACATCAGTATTGCCATACTATGGTGTCGCGTTGATGCTGACGGTGGTGACGGCGAGTGTTGGGAGTGTGATAGCCGTGCTGTTGGGGCGCGATCGGGCGTGGGCGGTACGAATCGCTACCGTGCCGATATTTGTGTGGGTGGGGGTGCAGAGTTTGATTGTGGTGTTGGATGCCCTTCATCTGTGATATGGGGCGATTACCCCGTAATGGTACAATGACGGTATATTCGTGCATGCAAGGAGCAATAAGACGATGGTAATGAATGTCGAACAAATCATGGCGGTTATTCCGCATCGCTATCCGTTTTTGTTGATTGATCGGATTATCGAGCTCGAGCCGGGTGTGCGGGCAGTGGCCATCAAGCAAGTAACGATTAATGAACATTTTTTTCAAGGGCACTTCCCTGATTACCCGATTATGCCGGGGGTATTGATTATCGAAGCATTGGCGCAGACAGGGGCGGTGGCGGGGATGGTATTGCCCGAAAATCAAGGCAAAATTGCGTTATTTGCCGGCATCGAAAACGCCCGCTTTCGCAAACCAGTGGTACCGGGTGATAGTTTGCGCCTCGAGGTGACGATTACCGCCATGAAGCGGGGGATTGGTAAGGCGACAGCCGTTGCCACCGTCGATGGTGCCTTGGCCTGTGAAGCACTCTTGACGTTTGCGTTGGTGGCACGGTCGAATTCGTAGGAATTGTGACGAATTTTGGTAATTATTTGATACCGCTGGCTACATCGTGTATTATTAGGGTGTTGCCGGAGTGGCGGAATGGCAGACGCTACGGTCTTAAAAACCGTTGAGGGCAACCTCATACGGGTTCGACTCCCGTCTTCGGCACCAAATCCCCTATGGCGTGTAATCACGTCATAGGGGACTTTTTGTGTCTAAATGCCAATTTCTGCATAGCGACTTCGGCACCAAAATGTGTTATTGACTTTCATTAGGCCCGTCCCAATGACACAGCACGTCAGGGGAGATTGGGGGGTTGGGCATTGGTATTGTATGCATACGTATATTTGAGCTGACGGTGCAATGGGTGTAGCGCTGTTTTTTTGTAAAAAATAATGCGTAGCAGGCGGTGTGAATTATGGGGGTGTGGCAGTGGGCAGTGGTAGTGAATTGATTGTCGGTGTGCGTGTAATAAATGCGTTTGATTGCGTCGCACCATAGACGCGCATTTGTCCGTTGCGGAGTGACACAACGCTATTGGCATAGGACGCAGCGATTGCTAATACATCATTTGTAGTTGGTATGGTATAGCGTTTGAATGTATTGTCACCCCAGCCTAAAACTCTCCCTGTATTGGTAAGTGCTAATGAATAATTAAGTCCTGCCGAAATCGCAGCGATATTATGATCTTTGTTGTAGGGGACAGAGATTTGGTTATAACGATTGTTGCCCCAGCCAATCACGGTACCATCATCGATGAGCGCAAGGGCGTGGTTTTCTCCTGCGCTAATGGCAATGACATTGATTAGGTTTTTTGGTATGGTCATTGGTGACGAACTACTTCCTCCCCACCCTACGACTGTGCCATCAGATTTGAGTGCGAGTGAGTAATCACCACCGGCTGAGATAGCGACGACATCGGTGACATTCGCAGGAATGTCGCATTGGCGATAGTTATTGCGTCCCCAGGCAATGACACTGCCATCAGTTTTGCGGGCGATGATATGAAAAATCCCAGCATCAACGGCAGACACGTCTTGTAATGCAGCGTTCGGCACATTGGTTACATCGAAATTTGCTTCCCCCCACACATGAACGCGCTGATATTGATCGACGGCCACTACAAAATTAGGCCCAGTGGCAACGTCAATAAAAAGTTGATTTTGGAGATAACTGGGTATGCGTGATGCCCCACCTAATGTTTTCCCCCAAGCAATTAATGTGCCATCCGATTTGAGTCCTACCCCAAACGAAGCCCCCATGGCGATTTTTTTGATGGCATTGGGCAAGAGTGGCGGCGTAATCGACGGCGTCAGTGTAATCGACGGTGTGATTGTATAGGTACGGGTGCGCGTATAGGTAAGGGTGCGCGTAGATGTACGGGTGCGTGTAGTTGTGCGGGTATTCGTGACCGTTCGTGTATTTGAGCGAGTGTACGTCGGTGTATGGGTGGGTGTGTGCGAACGAGTACTGGTGGGTGTAGCGGTCAATATAACCTGTGTTGCGCTACTGGTTGGAGTGAGCGACAGAATCACGGTCAGTGTACTACTAACGGTGAGGGTAGGAATTACCGTACTACTCGATGTTGGTGTGCTGGTGATGAGCGTCCCCGTCGCTGTTTCGCTGGCAAATCGTAATCCTTGCTGTGCAGCCGAGGTTGCGATTGCTGCATCAATCCCAGACCCATACGGAACAACTACAGGTGTATTGGTGGCAGTTCCCGTTGTCGATGGAGTGACGCTTATCGTCGTCGTTGCTGATGCGGTCATTGTAGTGGTGACAAAATAAATTCCTGAGGCAGCGGCTAATGTGGCGACATTTGGAACGATATTTGATCCATAGGCTACCACCACCGCAGTATTGGAAGGCGTACTTGTGATCGATGCGGTAGGCGTATCACTTGGCGTGGAGGTTTTACTTGCAGTGGGGGTCGGTGATGGTGTTGCCGATACAAAAAGAATGCCTTGCCGCGCCGAAAATGTCGCCACAAATGAATCAAGATTACTGTTGTATGGAATGATAAGTGGCGTATTTGTGGCGGTCCGGGTATTGGTAGGAGTGTTGGTAGGAGTGTTGGTAGGAGTGTTGGTAGGAGTGTTGGTAGGAGTGTTGGTAGGAGTGTTGGTGGGAGTGTTGGTAGGAGTGTTGGTAGGGGTGTTGGTAGG
>CAISXI010000068.1 GCA_903889425.1 uncultured Roseiflexaceae bacterium
GCAGCGTCGGCGTCGTTGGCGATGATGGTGGGTACACCAAAATGGGCTTCACAGCGGGCGGCGAGGGGGAATTCTTCCCAGCCGGGGAGGTGCATCGACAAGCGCACGGTGCGGCCATCGGCTTCGACGGGACCGCCAAACGATACGCCCACGGCGTGAATCGGCGTGGCGACTTGGGCGCGCAAGGCATCGCCCAGCGCCAGCATGGCGGCAAAGCCGGTAGCGGCGCCGCCGGCAGGGGTGGGGCAGCGTTGCGAAGCGACCACCGTGCCGCTTTCGGTATCGACGATGCCGGCGGCCAGTTTGGTGCCACCAAAATCCAAACCAAGCACGTAGCTCATAGGGCGCGAATCCGGTCGGCGAGGTTTACCGCCAACGCATGACACAGCGCCATATGAATGTCTTCGACTTCAGGCATAAATGAGCTCGGCGCCACAAACGAGATGTCGGCGAGGCTGGCAAGCTTGCCGCCGCCAAAACCACTCAAACCGACCACGTGGCCACCTTGAGCCTGCACCCACTCGCTAACGCGCAACACGTTGGGGGAATTACCGCTCCCCGAGATGGTTACCAGCAAATCACCGGGGCGATAGATCATCGGGATTTGTTCGACGAACACACGCTCGTAGGCAGTGTCGTTGCCCCAGGCAGTCACGAGTGGCATATTGTCAGTGAGGGCGGCAGCCCGGAAGCGGCGCTGACCCGCGACTACCGTCCATTTGCCCAAATCACAGACCAAATGTGAGGCGGTGGCAGCCGAGCCGCCATTGCCACACACAATCACGGTGCCGTCACGCAGGTAGGTTTGCCACAAGGCCTCGAGCACCGCCTCAGCGCGGTCACTAGGGACTTGGGCCAGGGTGCGGGCGAGGTTTTCAAAGTAGTGTTGCATCATCGCAAAATGACTCCTTGAGTATGAATTAGACGTTGGCAAAAAAGCGGTATTTGAATAATGCCCAAATCGCCCAAAACCCCTGCGAAGGCTTCATTTTTTTGCCTTCTTCATAGGTGCGGCCGATATAACTCACGGGCACTTCAAAAATACGCTCTTTACGGAGGAGAATCTTGGCGGTGATTTCGGGTTCGATGCGAAAGTCGTTGCTTTCGAGCGGGATGGTTTTGATGATATCTGCCCGGAAGGCTTTGTAGCACGTTTCCATGTCAGAAATCCAGCAGTTAAACAAGAAATTGGTGAGAAAGGTCAAGAATTTATTGCCTAACGCATTCCAGAAATACATGCCGGTATGGCTACCCATGAAGCGTGAGCCATAGACGACACCCACGCGACCATCAAAGATAGGTTTGAGGACCGCATAGAAGTCGTTGGGATCGTATTCGAGGTCGGCGTCTTGGACGATGATGACATCGCCGATGGCGGCGGCAATCCCGGTACGCACGGCGGCACCTTTGCCGCGGTTGCGTTCGTGGCGTACGACGCGCAGATTGGGGTCATTGCGTTGTTCGTTGGCGAGGACATTGGGGGTGTCGTCTGAAGAGCAATCATCGATGACGATGATTTCTTTGTCGATAGTAATCGCCCGGACTTTGTTCAAAATATCGGGCAGACTTTCGGCTTCGTTATAGCAGGGCATAATCACAGAAAGACGCATGCGAGTCCTCACCTATACAACACGACGAATAAACCGTTCAATCCGTTCGAGAGCGATTTCGATGTTGGTCATCGAGGCGGCGTAGCACAACCGCACAAACCCAGCGCCACTCGGACCAAACACATCGCCCGGAATCACAGCAACGTGCTCTTCATTGAGTAACTGTTCACAAAAATCGGCACTACTCAAGCCGAGATGATCAACTTGGGGAAAGAGATAAAAAGCCCCTTTCGCCTCGAACGTCGGCAAGCCGATACGGCGCAAACCCGCCAACAACACTTGGCGGCGGCGGTCGTATTCGGCCACCATCATCTGCGTCGCAGCGGCGCCGTGACGCAAGGCCTCGAGGCCGGCGTATTGGGCGGCGGTAGGGGCTGACATGATGCCGTATTGGTGGATTTTGCGCACGGCACCACAAATATCCGCCGGCGCAGCCAACCAGCCGAGGCGCCAGCCGGTCATGGCAAATGCTTTGGAAAAACCACCCATCAGCACGGTACAATCACGGGCACCCTGCGCCGTTACCGCACTCACGTGCGGCACGCCATACACGAGGCGATCGTAGATTTCGTCAGAAATCAGGGTCAAATTATGGGCGACAGCCAAATCGACAATCGCCTGCATGGTAGCGGCATCGATGACCGCTCCGGTGGGGTTGTTGGGGTAGCCAATCAAAATCGCTTTGGTGCGCGGGGTAATCGCGGCGGCAATGGCCGCTGGGTCTACCGCAAAATCATTGGCGACCGTCGTAGGCACCGTGACCGGCACTCCACCCGCAAAAATCACACAGGCAGTGTAGGCCACAAAGCAGGGTTCGGGGACGATGACTTCATCACCCGGGTTAATCAAGGCCAGCATCGTTTGTTGCATGGCTTCGCTGACACCCACCGTGACCAAAATTTCTTCTTCGGGGTCGTAGCGTACCCCGGTCTGGGCATAGATCGTATCGGCGATAGCCACCCGGAGCTCAAGCAAACCTGAATTCGAAGTATAGGCGGTTTTGCCGGCTTGAATCGAATCAATGGCTGCTTGGCGAATATGATCGGGGGTGACAAAATCGGGCTCACCAATCCCCAACGACACCACATCGTGCATTTGGGCTGCAATATCAAAAAAACGCCGGATGCCAGAGGGGGGGACGTCATGAATCCGTTGGGCCAAACGATTCCGTTGCATGCCGATGCCTCACCACAACTAAAAAATTATACGTGTATCGTACCATACCCACATCAATTGATTGACGTGAAAAAATCAGCCAATCATATTCATAATTGCCCGTGCAATTCCGGGAAATGCCGCGCTAAAGCGCGCAAGAATGACGCTTTGCCACGGCACAATTACTTCACCATTGGTACGTCGGCGCATGGCATCAATCACCGCACTGGCGACTTGGGCGCTGGTGCAGGTGCTGAGCGCGGCGGCACGGGGGTATTTTTCGTTGGGGGAATTATGTTGAAAACCTGTTTGGGCCACGCCGGGGCAGACGATGGTACAGACCACACCGGTTTTGGCGAGCTCTTGTTGCATACTGCGCCCAATCGCCACCAAGGCAAATTTGCTGGCGCTGTAGTATGACATGTTACGAGCAGCCACCAAGCCAGCCATCGAGGCTAACATGATAATTTGACCTTGGCCGCGTTGGATGAGACCGGGGAGAAAGGCTTTGGTGCAGCGCACGGCACCATAGACGTTGACATCCATGATGCGTTGCAAATCACTGAGGGGGGCATCGACAAGCGGATCGATAAAGCCAAATCCGGCATTGTTGATGAGGGTATCAACGGTCCCAAAAGCGTTGGCCGTGGCCACCAAATGGGCGATATCGCTATCGCTGGTGACGTCTGCAGTCACGGCGATGGCATGATCGGCGCCACCGAGTTCGGCCACCAAAGCATTGAGTTTGTCGGTCGAACGGGCGGCTAACACCACCCGCGCCCCTTGAGCGACGGCTTGGCGGGCGATATCAGCGCCAAATCCACTCGACGCACCGGTAATCACGACGACACGTTGTGCAAATCCCATCATCCACCTCTTATTCATTGACACTACTTCCTTCTATTGTAGTATCAATTGCATAATGCGTTGCATGGGGGCGGGCATTGGCGTTACAATAAGCAAGGTAGTGTATATACAAAGGAGATAGCTCATGACTCGCACCATTGTCAGCACCGATCAAGCCGCTCCGGCCATTGGCCCCTACTCACAAGCAGTGATGACCGATACGATGGTCTATTGCTCAGGCCAGATTCCCTTGACCCCCGCCGGCGTCATGATTGACGGCGATGTGACGGCCCAAACCATCCAAGTATTCGAAAACATCAAGGCACTTTTGGCGGCTTCGGGTAGCTCATTCGAAAAAGTAGTCAAAGTCACGGTATTTTTGGCCGACATGGGCGATTTCGCAGCCATGAACGCCGTCTACAGCCAGCACTTCACCAGCAATCCACCGGCACGCTCCACGGTGCAAGTTGCGCGCTTGCCCCGTGATGCCAAAGTGGAAATCGAAGTCACGGCGTTGCGCTAATCCCCCATTGGTAACGGCAGCGTAATGCCCAGCTGTCATGCTTTCCTCATGTTTCAATAGCAGGAGGATAGGCATGACAGCACGATTTTGGCAGATTATTGGCGTATGTATGGTACTCATCGTGATGGCATTACCGTGGTGGCTGGCCCCAGTCGATGACCAAATCTTTATCCCAGCGTTGGTTGGGGATGCGATTTATGTACGCACCCAACATGGTCAGCGGATTTTGATTGATACCGGCAATGACGCACCTCGCTTACTTGAGTTTATTGGACGTTACACTCCCTTTTGGCAAAAAAACGTGGTAGACAACGTGATATTGACACAACCAGGTGCGAGTTGGCAAGGTGGTCTGGCAGCAGTCCTCGCACGCGGTGTCACCAATCAATTGATTTGGTTACCTGCCACGCATGAAGTCGCTCCCCACGTATGCAACACCACCACCACACCCTGTCAATTGGCGCACGTAGGGCAACGCTGGCAGTTTGATGATGTGACGATTCAGGTTGATTCAGACAATACGCTGTGGCTGAAGTGGCCAAATGGTGCGCTGTATGTCGCCCAAGGTGGCACCACTGCCCAACTCAATGCAATCACTCATTCACGACCGTGCCCAGTCGTTTTTTGTATGCTGATATACCCATGGCGCATCACCCCTCCCTGGCAACTACAACGCACACTCCACCCCAGTGGTGTCATTTATAGTACAGGGCAAGTCCAAGAGCCGCCCGCCCTTTTGAGCATGGCCGATCGGCGTGTGGCCCACGAATGGTTGCTCCATGAGCAATTGGATGGTGATCTATTTATCGACCTGCGCCACCCACCCCATATCAGCCATACCGCACCAGAGGAGTAATCGTGCGCAACACTACAATTTTTATTATCGCCACGATTGCCTGTCTGCCGTTGCTATTGCTCATGCCACGCTGGTGGCGGCGTTGGTGGAACGAGGATCAGGCCAGTCATACGCAGCGCTTCCTCAAAAACAGTAGCCTGCCTATTTTGGCGAACCTGTTTGGCAAAGTGCTTGATTTGGGTTTTGCGGCGATTACGCTACGGGCGCTGGGTCCCACGGCAAGTGGCGCCTGGAGCTTTGTGGCGCTAATTACCAGCATGTACCTCGTCACCATCGTCAATTGGGGGCTCAATGATTTGGCAGTACGCGAAGTAGCCATCAATCCTCAAAAAGCCCCCAATATATTTGGGGTGAGTGTCAGTATGCGTTGGCTGATCGCCGCCGTGGTGACGCCACTCACCATCCTCGGATTGTGGCTACTACGTGACAGCATGCCGCCGCTGAGTTGGGGGACACAATTAGCCTTAGTGCTCCTACTCATTCATTTGTGGCCGGCAGGGGCGGCAGCGGC
>CAISXI010000069.1 GCA_903889425.1 uncultured Roseiflexaceae bacterium
ATCGTCGAACAACAAAACATGTACAACGATGCCGTGATGCGCACCATGCAGGCCTTGGTCGATGCCTATCAGACCAGACTCAGTACCCCCATCCCACCAAGCACACCCCCAACCGCAATCGCCCCACAGACTACGATCAATGACGCACCACAGATCCAAGCCACAATCGCCCAACACGAACAAGCGATTACCCCTGCCGAACATGCACTGGTGACACTTGTGGCTACCCGCCAACAACTGATGACCGTCCGCACGCATTGGCCATTACCCGTGCGCAAGCCGATGGACCACGTTGCCAATGCCGTCCACCGCATCCAACGGATTGGGTTGCGCTGGTATATCAACCCCATCGTCGACCAAATGAATACACACAACCGCACCACCCATGCGGCGCTCAACCTGTGCTATACCTACACCACCGCCACCCGGATTTCGCTCGAGCAGCTACGCAACCAGATTCCCCATGCATAACGACATCATCACTATCGTCAGCACCTGGTATGGCCCTGACACTGCCGGCGGTGCCGAGCAAGCTGCTCGCCAGCTTGCCATCGCCTTGCACAGCCAAGGCCACCACGTCGAAGTGTGGAGCACCACTGCCCGCGATTTATTTGCACCAACCACACCCCACTACCCACTCGGCACCAGTCACGATACCGGGATTGTGGTACGGCGTTTTGCCATCGATACCCCGCCACCAGATGCCCAAATTCCCAGCTACGCCTTGCGCTTCCCGGCCATCAGTGCCGCCCTCGCGCATATCCAACCCGATGCCCAAGAACTCCGCACCATCGCGGCCCTAGCCTACAGCAACGATCTGCTCACCCAGATTGCCACCCAATCCCACGGGCGGCGGTTATTGTTTGTGCCCTACCCGTTACCCACGAGCATTTGGGGCGTCATGTTGGCACCCGAACGTAGTTTTTTGCTCCCTTGCATGCACGACGAACCCTATGCCTACCACCGCATCAGCACGTGGCAGATGCAACATGCCCGTGGAATTTTGGCGAATAGTAGTGGTGAACGTGACTTTATCAGCAACCAGTACCACATCCCTCCCGAGCGTGTCACGCTGACCCGCCTCGGTATCGACTGTACGGCCCACGGCGATGGGGCACGCTTTCGCCAACGCTACAATATCAATGGCCCGATGCTGTTTTTTGCGGGGCGCCGTGATGCCAGCAAAAACGTACCGATGCTCCTGCATTATGTCCAAGAATACATCATCCGCCGCCAAAAAATGGTCACGCTAGTGCTGGCGGGCCGTGATCCGCTCGCGTTATCACGCTACCAACGGCGCTTTGTGTGTGACGTGGGGTTTATCGATGAGCAAACCAAAACCGATGCCTTTGCGGCGGCGGATGTGTTTGTGCATGCCGGCACCCAAGAAAGTTTTGCCTTTGTGTTGATGGAAGCATGGCTCCAAGCCACCCCAACTCTGGTCAACCACGCCTGCACCGTCACCCAGCAAGCCGTCAATGAAGCACAGGGTGGCTTATCATTCTACGATTTTGCTAGTTTTGCAGCCGGGCTCGATGTACTGCTCGGCGCACCTCACCGCAATCAGAGCATGGGGCAGTCTGGGCGGGCCTATGTGCTGGCTAATTGTCAGTGGTCTGATGTGGCACAGCGCGCCGCCAGTGCACTACTGAGAGACGATTAACGCATGCGGATTATTATTTGTACATCACAAGTGCCGTTTGTGCGGGGTGGCGCCGAATTATTAGTCGAAGGGCTGCGTGATGCCTTGCGACGCCACGGACACACCGTTGACATCGTGGCCTTGCCCTACCGCTGGCAACCACATACCCACCTCGTCGACAGCATGTTGGCGTGGCGCCTCATCGACCTCAGCGAAGTCGATGGTCGCCCCGTCGACCTCGTCATCGCCACCAAATTCCCGTCGTACATGGTGCGCCACCCCCGCAAAGTGGTGTGGCTGGTGCATCAGCACCGTCAAGCCTATGACTGGTATGGCACGCCCTTTTCGGATTTTGTCAATACCCCCACAGATCGTGCCTTGCGTGAGCAACTGATGCAGGCCGACAGCACCGCCATCGGCGAAGCTACTCGCTGTTTTGCGATTTCGCAAAACGTAGCACAACGCTTGTGGCGCTTTAATCAATGCAAAGCGACCCCGCTCTACCCCCCCAGCCACTATACCGGGCGTTTTTATGCCAAAGCCTACGGCGACTATATTTTTTCAGATGCCCGCCTCGATGCCGCCAAACGTTTGGATTTACTCCTCAATGCCGTAGCGGCAATGCAATCGCCTTGCAAAGTAGTACTGGCCAGCACTGGCCCCGCCAAAGCGCAATTGACTCAATTGGTCCATGAGCTTGGCATCGCTGCATTTGTTGATTTTCGTGGTTATGTCAATGACGAAGAGTTACTGGCGTTGTATGCCGGGGCACGGGCAGTCTACTATGCGCCGTTTGACGAAGATTACGGCTTTACCACCATCCAAGCGATGGCGGCTGCCCGGCCGGTCATCACTACCACTGACGCCGGTGGCACACTCGAATTTGTACGCCACAACCACAACGGGCTCATCGCCCAACCGACGCCCACAGACATCGCGGCCGCGCTGAACCGTATCATGAGCGAGCCAGATTTGGCACAACAGCTCGGACAAAACGGCCCCACCACCGTAGCCCAAATTACTTGGGATGGGGTGGTGGGGGCATTGTTGGCGTAATCGCGTAATTGGGTTACTTGCCGAGCATACTCAGCAAAGCTGAATCAGTGCTCTGGAGCGGCAAGTCGATACGGCGGTGCGAGCGGGATGACTCGTAGGTGGCAAAAATCAACTCGGTGGCGCGCATGGCATTGTAGACCGACAATTCGGGCCGGCGCCCGTCAATCAATGCGTCAACCAAATCGATGAC
>CAISXI010000070.1 GCA_903889425.1 uncultured Roseiflexaceae bacterium
ACGGCTTCTTCGCCACTGCGGTCACGGGCCCCTTTGCTCAGCGTCAGCCCATAGCTGATAATGCGATGTTGGTCACGGGTCGTGACCCAACAGCCGTGGTCGCCGAGCTTGACGCGGTCGGGGGCAATGGTGGCCGTACACGCCAAGGCAACGACGGCTGCATTGTTACTCAAGTCCATGGCACGGCGGTAGCCGGCATGCGCCATGGCGACAGCGGTGGCTTGGCTGACGAATTGAGCAGGTGGTTGCCCGAGCAGATTTTCCATGGAGGCGCGTGAATAGCGATCGGTGGCTTCGAGGATGGTGCGTGATGAACCGGCCACACTATGTAACCACCACAATGCTTGACTGCCAGCACCGGCGTATTCGATGACGGTGGGGCGGGCAGCGTGGTGGATAGCAACAATCTGATTGTGGGTGGTGTTGTCAATCATTGGGGAGTGTGACCAATCTGGTATGAAAACATTGACACTAGTATACCTAACCCCATGTTATTGCACAAACTTCATATTAAATTCATATTTGTTGCTTTCTTAATATTGAATTCATATTTGTTGAGGCAATTCATAACAATTGGCTTGTATCTTTATATACAACCTTACAGCAATGTAACGTTGAATTGGCGAATTAATGAAAGGGTCTCAGTAATGCGCGCTTCAGTTTCACGAATTGTGTTGGCAGTAATTGCATTGGTAATGGTTGCGTCAGTAGTTGTTTACAGCAAAACTGCTTCAGCTGCCCCCGCTACTACCACGACCGTCGAATGGGCTCCTCGTCAGTTGACTGCTACCCTGAAGGGTTCAGGCGCTAGCTTCCCCAATCCGTTGTACCAAGTCTTGATTTCGGTTTACACCAAAAATATCGTTCCTGGGTTGACGCTGAGCTACCAGAGTGTTGGTTCGGGCCAAGGTCAAAAAGACTTCATTGCCTACTTGACCGACTTCGGTGGTACCGACTCAGTTGTTTCGTCAAAAACCGTACAAACCCAAGCTCCTGATGCCATCCACTTGCCCATGGTATTGGGTGGTGTGTTGCCAATCTACAACTTGCCCACTGTCAAGACCCCATTGCGCTTCACCCCCGAAATGTTGGTTGGGATTTACAAGGGCGCCATCAAAAAATGGAACGACCCACGTATTGCCGCTGCCAACCCCGGCGTGAAGTTGCCCAAGTCCGAAATCACCGTGGTATACCGCTCAGACTCATCGGGCACCACCTCAATCTGGACCGACTACTTGTCAAAGGTTAGCGGCACGTGGAAGTCAGAAATCGGCGCTGGTAGCACCGTGAAGTGGCCCGTTGGTATCGGTGCCCCCGGTAACGCTGGCGTATCAAGCGCTGTCCAAAAGACCGAAGGTGCCATTGGGTACGTTGAAGTCGCCTACGCTCTCGGCGGTGGTTTCACGTTGCCTTACGTCCAAAACTCTTCGGGTAACTATGTGCAACCAGCGTTGGCCAATGTATCAGCCGCCGCTGCTGCCGCTGTGCCTTCAACTGACTTGCAGAAGTTGGCCGTCTCGATCACCAACGGTAGCGATGCTCAAGCCTACCCAATTGCCGGCTTCACCTACATCTTGGTACGCCAAAGCACCTACACCGATGTAAACAAGGCTCAGGCATTGTCAGACTTCCTTTACTGGAGCTTGACCGAAGGTCAAGGCGCTTCCAACCGTCTCGGTTATGCCCCATTGCCCGAAAACTTCCGCAAGGCTTCAATGGCCGCCTTGATGAGCGTTCGTGTCAAGGGTCAACCAGTGTTGACTGCTCCAATCAAGTAATTCGTCAAAAACTCCTTTGATCCGTATCCGGTCGGCATGTAGCGTACATGCTGACCGGATATTTCATATTTTCTTCATATTCTGTTAATTTAAATATAAATTAACAATAGTTTAATAAAAAAACAGCCAACACATAATAATTTGCTTGTACCTTTAGATTGTCTTAACAAAAAGATAATCAACGTTACAAACAGTCGTAACCGAAAGGTGTCACCGATGCAAATGTTATCACGACGGATTAGCTTGGCGCTCATGAGCCTGATGATGGTAAGCGCGTTTGTGTTGTCAGCCTGTGCTGGCGCTGCTCCTGCTGTCGAGCCCACCAAAGCCCCCGAAGCCACGATGGCGCCAGAAGCCACGATGGCTCCTGAAGCCACTGCCACCACCGAGCCCACCAAGGCTCCTGAAGCCACCGCCACCACCGAGCCCACCAAAGCTCCTGAAGCAACTGCCACCACTGCTGCGGTTGCCACTGAAACCGCTGTTCCCGCCACTGCCACCGTCGCTGCCACTGTGGCGGCTACCAAGGCTGTTGTTGCCACAGTGGCAGCCACTGCCACCACCGCACCCGCTGTGGCCAGCGCTGATTGGAAGCCCCGCCAACTCGAAGCCACGTTGCGTGGTTCCGGTGCCAGCTTCCCCAATCCGTTGTACCAAGTGTGGATCTCGGTTTACACCAAGAACGTTGTTCCTGGTGTGAAGTTGAGCTATCAGAGCGTTGGTTCGGGTCAAGGGCAAAAAGACTTCATCGCCTACTTGACTGACTTCGGTGGTAGTGACTCTGCCGTATCATCAAGCCGTGTCGCCAGCGAAGCTCCTGACGCAATCCACATCCCCACCGTATTGGGTGGTGTCATGCCAATGTACAACTTGCCAGGGTTGACTGCTCCGATGCGTTTTTCGGCAGAAACCTTGGTTGGTATCTACATCGGCGAAATCAAAAAATGGAACGACGATCGTATTGCCGCCGATAACCCCGGCGTCAGCTTGCCAGACCAAGAAATCACGGTTGTGTACCGCTCAGACTCATCGGGTACCACCTCGATTTGGACCGACTACTTGGCCAAGGTCAGTGGTACGTGGAAGTCAGCATATGGTTCGGGTAACACGGTGAAGTGGCCCGTCGGGATCGGTGCTCCTGGTAACGCTGGTGTCTCAAGCACCGTCCAAAAGACCGATGGTGCGATTGGGTATGTCGAAGTCGGTTATGCCTTGGGTGCTGGCTTTACTTTGCCCTACGTCAAGAACGCTGCGGGTAACTATGTGCAACCATTGTTGGCCAATGTGTCAGCCGCTGCTGCCGGTGTGAAGATTTCTTCAGATGTGCAGAAGTTGGCCAGCTCAATCACTAACGGTAGCGATGCGCAAGCCTTCCCAATTGCCGGCTTTACCTACATGTTGGTACGGAAGTCAACCTACACCGATGTGACCAAAGTGCAGGCATTGTCAGACTTCATCTACTGGAGTTTGACCGAAGGTCAAGGCGCCGCCAACCGACTTGGGTACGCCCCACTTCCCGAAGCGATGCGCAAAGCAGCTATGACTGCATTGATGAGCGTGCGCGTGAATGGTCAAGCAGTGCTCGAGGCTCCCGTCAAGTAATCAACTCTATGTGACTTGTGGCCCACGGTGCGTAGTCTTACTATGCACCGTGGGTCTTTTTGTGTTATAGCCGAAATGTTTGTGGTATAAAAGAGAGGTTGTAATTTATCAATGGCGTAATCCCAAAAGAGGTATGTTTGATGCGGACAATATCTGCTCGTGCACTCGTTGCTATGGTGTGTGTTGGAATAATAAGTCTGTTGCTATCGGCATGTGGACGTACCCCTGCGATGCAACCGACGGTTGGTATAGGTGATGGGGTATGGCAACCACGTCAGTTAACTGCGACATTGAGCGGCTCAGGCGCGAGCTTCCCGAATGCGCTCTATCAAGTCTGGATTTCGGTCTATACCAAAAACATCGTACCTGGGGTTACCTTGAGTTATCAAAGCGTCGGTTCGGGCCAAGGCAAAAAAGACTTTGTGGCGGGATTAACTGACTTTGCTGGCACAGATTCGGCGTTTACTGCGGACGAAGTGAAATCGCAAGTACCCGATGCCATCCACATTCCCACGGTCATGGGCGGGGTGTTGCCCATCTATAATTTGCCGAGTATCACCAAACCGTTGCGCTTTACGCCGGAAATATTGGTGGGAATTTACAGCGGTGAAATCACTACTTGGAACGATGCAAAAATCGTCGCTGAAAATCCCGATGTCATATTGCCAGCCACTGATATTGCAGTAGTATACCGTTCAGATGCCTCAGGTACGACATCGATTTGGACCGATTATTTGTCAAAAGTCAGTGATACCTGGCAAACCAACGTCGGTAAAGGGAGCTCGGTCAAGTGGTTGGTGGGGATGGGGGCGCCGGGGAATGCAGGCGTGGCGAGCACCGTCCAAAAAACACCAGGCGCGATTGGCTATGTCGAAGTGGCATATGCGCTCGGTGCTAATTTTAGCTTGCCGTATGTCAAAAACGCCGCTGGTAACTATGTGCAACCGTTGCTCGCCAATGTGTCGGCGGCAGCGGCGAGTGTGACGATAAGTGACGATGTGCAACTATTGGCGCAATCGATTACTAATAGTAGCGATCCCCAAGCCTATCCGATTTCGGCGTTTACGTATGTGTTGGTGCATAAAGACACCTATGCAGATGAGACCAAAGCCCAAGCGGTGGTTGATTTCTTGTATTGGGGGTTGACGACAGGTCAAGATGCCGCTAACCGGTTGGGCTATGCACCGTTGCCCGCCAATATGCGTCAAGCGGCAATTAAGGCGTTGCGGGAAGTCAAAGTGAATGGGCAATTGATATTGGATGCGCCCATAAAATAAATTGAAGTGGTTGCGGTGGTGCCGTGTAGGGAAGCCTGCACGGCACTTTGGATAGAATGAATAGCCAGATTTCATCTTTTCTTAATATAAAAGATACCGATGAATAACATGCGATTGGTACCTTAAATGCAGACAAAAAAGTCGTAGTGCATTGTCTGTGAATGTTGTTTCAATAAATGACGTTGTGTGTGTGTTTGATCCACAGTCGTTGCGGATTATGGTATAAAAGAGTACACACAATAATTAATTTGATGGCGACATTAGACGAGTGGGACGACGGGTTACATCGATACAAAGTCCGCATTGTTTTTGTGCTGTGCGGGCGCGTCCGGTATGGTTCGTTTGGTATGTAGGTGAGGAGTCAGTTCATGGCGAAACAACAGCACGCCGAATCATGGAGCAACGGCAAGTCCGTGTTCCGCCACGGTGATGTCCCATTCCGGATTGGCACGGTAGTTCTGGCAAGTTGTGTGGTGGCACTGGTATTCGCCATGGGTGCGATTATGTTTCTATCATCCAGTGAAGCGCGTACTGCTTTTGGTTGGGATGTCTTGTTTGGTCAAGTATGGAACCCCGTAGCGACGGAGTTATCTGAACCCGAATTTGGTGCGTGGCCAGCGGTGCGCGGGACATTGCTCTCGTCGCTGGTGGCAATTGTGATTGCTGCGCCGCTTGCACTTGGGATTGGTATCTTCCTGGCCGAACTGTGTCCACCCAAATTAAGCACACCGTTGTCGTTTTTGGTGGAATTACTGGCTGCCATCCCCAGCGTCATTTATGGGGTGTGGGGCGTGTTTGTGTTTGTGCCTTTTTTTAATCAAGTCTTTTCGACGCCGGTAAGTGAAACATTGGGTACCTACATCCCGTGGCTGGCGGGACCGGTAGCGACGGGACGTGGGGTAATGGTTACCGGCATCATCATGGCGATTATGATTTTGCCGACCATTGCCTCGTTGACCCGTGATGTGCTTCGCCTCGTACCAAATACCCAACGTGAAGCAATGCTTTCGATTGGGGCAACGCGGTGGGAAACGATTTGGCTGGCGGTTGTCCCCTACTCACGGGCTGGTATCATCGGTGCGGTGATGTTGGGGTTGGGACGGGCCTTGGGTGAGACCATGGCTGCCACCCTGTTGATTGGGAATTCACAACGCATCAGTGAATCATTGTTTGCCCCAGCGACCACTGCCGCCTCGTTGGTCGCCAATGAATTGACGAATTCGGTGAGTTCGCTCCACGAAAGTGCGTTGATTACCGTGGCATTTGCCTTGTTTGGAATTACTTTGGTATTGAATCTCGGTGCCCGGTTGATGATTTGGTATGTTGACCGTGGTATGGCAGGAGGTCGCTCGTGAGTATCCCCAAAAACTATCGTTGGCGCAAATTTGTTGATCAAGTCATGCGTGGCAGTACCGTGGTTGCCACTGGTTGCGCCGTAATCCCATTGATTGCCATTATTGGTTATGTGTTG
The DNA here is from genome assembly GCA_903889425.1 of uncultured Roseiflexaceae bacterium. GTDB lineage: Bacteria > Chloroflexota > Chloroflexia > Chloroflexales > Roseiflexaceae > UBA965. Next base: position 6,129 of record CAISXI010000070.1, read on the forward strand.
ACGTTGGGCGGTTCGGCCTTGAGTACGCAGTTTTTTACGGACGTCTATCAGCCACCCAACATGGCCCAGGCAGCGGCTGATGGCTCGACGCCAGCCTTTGACCCCAATGACCCATTTGCGGGGATTGGCGTTCCAGATGACGGCACTGCGCCAGCTGACGGCACAGCGCTCGAATCAGACGTATACGCCGGTGGACCCGTCGGTGGTGTATTGCACGGCATTATCGGTACGTTGATTATTACCGGGATGGGGTTGTTGTTTGCCTTGCCCATCGGGATTTTTGCGGGGATTTATCTCAGCGAATATCGCAATGAGCGCTATGCCACGATTGTGCGCTTTTGTTGTGACGTGCTCAGTGGCTCTCCATCAATTGTGGCCGGTGTGGTGATTTATATTTTGGTGGTGATTCAGAGCCAACAATTTTCGGCAATTGCGGGTAGTCTGGCGTTGATGATTTTGATGGTTCCCATCGTCACCCGTACCACCGAAGAAATGTTGAAACTCGTGCCCGAATCAATGCGCGAAGCAGCCCGTGGCCTCGGCGCCCCGACGTGGTATTCGACCTTTACCGTGATTATCCCGGCGGCCTTGCCTGGGATTGTGACGGGGGTGATGCTGGCGTTTGCCCGTGGTGCTGGCGAAACGGCGCCGTTGATTTTGACGGTGCTTGGCAGTAATGTGATTAGTACAAATCTGTTTGCCCCAATGGCAAGTCTGCCATTGGTTGCCTACCGTTACACTGAATCACCCTATCCTGGCGAAAACACCTTGGCGTGGGGCGCAGCATTTGTATTGATGATGCTGGTGTTGGTCATGAATATTTTGGTGCGGGTCGCGACGCGCCGCCGCGCAGGAGCAAGCCGATGAGTAGCATGACCATTTCCCAGTTGGCACCGTTTTATGGGTCTCGCCAAGCGGTGAAAGCCGTCGACATGCAGGTTGCCACCCAAGAAATCACTGCCATCATTGGACCTTCGGGCTGTGGCAAATCGACGGTGCTACGCTGCCTCAATCGCATGCACGAAACCATCCTCGGCGCCTCGGCCACAGGGACGGTGTTGCTTGATGACGAAGATATTTATGCACCTGGTATCGACGCCACCTTGATTCGCCGGCGGGTTGGGATGGTGTTCCAACAACCAGTGGCTTTTCGTACCCGCAATATCTACGAAAACGTCGCTGCTGGTTTGCGTTTGCAAGGGATGTCGCGCAAAGCCGAACTCGACCAATCCGTCGAAGAAGCCTTGCGTTCGGCAGTATTGTGGGATGAAGTCAAAGATGTGTTGAGCAAACCAGGTACAGCGTTGTCGGGTGGCCAACAACAACGTTTGGCTATTGCCCGGGCTTTGGCAATCAAACCCGATGTGCTATTGCTCGACGAGCCCTGTTCGGCGCTCGACCCAATTGCCACCGCCAATATTGAAGAATTGTTGGTACAGCTCAAAACCACATTGACAATTGTGATTGTAACGCATAGTATGCAACAAGCAGCCCGGATCTCGGATCAAACGGCGGTATTTATGGTGGATACAACGAGTGGGAATCCGATTGGTGAGTTGGTTGAAAAATCAAGTACCACAAATGTGTTTACCAATCCAAGTGACCCACGTACCGAGTCCTATATTAGCGGCCGTGTAGGGTAAAGGTGATGACGATGCGTAGTGCAATGACACTCAGTCGCTCAATTGGTTTTGCAGATCTCGTCGGTGCCCGGACGCGCACGCGTCCTGCCACCGATAGTGTGAACGCCAAAATCGAAGTGCGTAATTTTAGTTTTTTTTATGGCAATTTCAAAGCCATTAACACGGTCTCGATGGATATCCCGGCCAACCATGTCACCGCCATCATTGGCCCATCAGGGTGTGGCAAATCGACGTTGTTGCGCGCCATCAATCGCATGCACGACGCCACCATCGGTGCACGTGCCGAAGGCGAAATGCGCTTTGACGGCGTTAACGTCTATGATCAAGATGTCGACTCGGTATTGTTGCGCCGACGGGTGGGGATGGTGTTTCAGCGCCCTAACCCATTCCAGTTGACGATTTTTGATAATGTGGCCTATGGCTTGCGCGTCAATGGCATGCGTGACAAAAAACTTATCGCCCAAAAA
>CAISXI010000071.1 GCA_903889425.1 uncultured Roseiflexaceae bacterium
CATGGTGTTACGAAGTAGGAAGTGAAGTAGGAAGTGTGAAATTGTAGAGACGCAGTCGAGCCGCACCACGCTGCGTCGTACTGCGTCTCCACCATGCCACGCATGGTGTTACGAAGTAGGAAGTAGGAAGTAGGAAGTAGGAAGTAGAGACGCAGTCGAGCCGCAGCACGCTGCGTCGTACTGTGTCTCCACCATGCCACGCATGGTGTTACGAATTGTTATACTACACAGAGATAATTTGTGATGAATAGTAATGCGTAGCGTGTTTTGGCTGTGCAGGTAGCAAGGGTGTGATTGTGAATGCGTACCGCGCAATTCCATGGTCGGCATGGCGTGTATTAATACACAGTGTGTTGTTTGGGCTGGGGATTAGTTTTTTTGATGTGTTGTTCACGTTTTATCTCGTCAGTATGGGATTTGGGAGCGAGACAGCTGGGATTTTGTCGACCACGGCGCGCATAGCTGGACTCGTTATCGGTCTCCCTACAGGGGTATTTGTTGACCGTATCGGGCCACGACGAGCCTTGGTGATTGGGGTGGCGGGGTACGCTCTGATGATGACATGGCTCTTATTTGCACCCACGGTGACATGGTTGATAATTAGTCAATTTGTAGCGGGTTGTTTTGTGTCGTTAGCGATGACTGCGACAATGCCGATGTTGACGACCACCACGCCCCCCGCCCAACGTGCACTGGTGTTTGGGCTCAACGAAGCCTCGATTAGTTTTGGTTTGATTGGCAGCGTGATTGCCGGCTGGCTCCCCAGTGTGTTGGCGCCGTGGGTACAGGTCAATGCCCAAGACGCATTGGCGTATCGCTTGGCGTTGCTGGTGGGGGTGGCGATTATTTTTATTGCCGTGATTCCGATCCTCACGGTTATCCAGACCAGTAGTGCCAATGATGAGGCGGCCGAAGCGCATGACAACGATGTTCCCACCAAATCACCTCGTCGGATCGTAGGGTATGCGGTGGCCAGTTTGTTTGTGGGGATGGGTGGCGGTACGTTTTTGCCGTTCCAGAGCCTCTACTTCCGTACCCAATTGGGCTTGGCTGACCATGATGTGGGTATCGTGATTGCGATAGGGGAAGTATTGATTGGCGCGGGGGCCTTACTGGCCGGGCGTTGGTTGGGGCAACGCAATTTGCGCCATTGGGCGGGGGCCTTGCGAATAATTACGGCCCCGATTTTTGCTTGTTTGATGATTCCCGTGTTGCCGTTTGCATTGGTGGGTTACTTTGGGCGCAGTTTTTTGATGGGGGGGAGTTTTGCACTGAATGACGTCCTTACCATGCATCTCGTCAATGCTCGGCAACGGGGGCGGGTGTCGAGCATGATGACGGTGCTGTGGTCAGCTGGTTGGGGGATTTCGGCGACCTTGAGTGGCTATGTCCAAACTGGCTACGGTTTTGCCCCATTGATTGTGTTTAGTGCGGTGGCCTATGTGTTGTCTGGTTTAGCGATTTGGTTTTTTACGAAAGATTAATACATCATGATGAATTCTTGGCGGAAAATTCCCTTTACGGTATGGCGCATCCTCATACATAGCATGTTGATTGGCCTCGGGATGAGTTTTTTTGATGTGTTGTTTAATTTCTATCTCGTGAGTATTGGGTATGCCGCCGATACTGCGGGAATTTTGTCGACTACTGCCCGCATTGCCGGCTTGGTGGTGGGGATTCCCGGAGGGATGCTGATCGACCGCATCGGATCCCGGCGGGCCTTGATTGCTGCCGTCTTGATTTATGTGGTGGGGCTGTCGTGTGTGGTATTTGCACCCACCACGGTGCTGTTGATTGCGAGTCAATTTGTGGTGGGCTGTGCCTTTGCACTGCTTTTTGCGGCGCTCTTCCCGTTGCTTACCGTGACCACGCCCCATGCCCAACAAACCACCGTGTTTGGCCTCAATGAAGCCGCGCTCAACATGATTGGCTTGGTGGGGAGCATTGTAGCGGGCTGGTTGCCGACGGTCGTCGCCCCTTGGTTGCAGGCAAGTGACCAGAGTGCGGTGGTCTATCGCGTAGTGTTGCTGATTGGGGTGGCGATTCTGGGGTTGTCGACGTTGCCATTGATTGGTCACCTCGAAGAAGCAGGTGAACGCGATGCCGATGGCGTGTTGACCGATGGCGCCAACATCGCAGCGCTGAGTAATTGGACCATCCTCAAATACGGTATGGCAGGATTTTTGATGGGGGTGGGGAGCGGGACATTTTTCCCCTTCCAAAGCCTCTTTTTCCGTATGCAATTTAATTTGCCTGACGCCCAAGTAGGGACGATTCTGGCATTTAGCGGGGTATCGTTGGGCATTGGGGCGGTGTTGTCTGGCCACTATATCGGCAAACGCAGTTTGCGGGTGTGGGCGGGGGGGTTTCGGATTTTGGCGGCGCCGATGATGCTGTTGATGTTGTCGCCGGTGTTGTGGTTGTCGGTATTGGGATATATTGTGCGGGCACTGTTGATTGGCAGTAGTATTACGCTCAATGATGTCTTGACGATGCGCCTCGTGAATCCGCAGCAACGGGGGATTGCCTCGAGCATCTGGAATATGCAATGGGCGGCGGGATGGGCGATTACGGCGACGTTGAGTGGCTTTGTGCAAACCAGTTATGGCTTTACACCACTGTTGATTTTGGGGGCGATTGCCTATGTGCTGTCGAGTGTTTCGATCTGGCAATGGCAACGCGATGGCGCATGACGGTGATTGTCGCACCGCGGTGATTTTGGTGGCGGTATGGGTGTGATTTAAAAACGACACGACATAATCACAGCTTATCCCGCATACTTTTCGTGAATCTAGAGTGCATGCGCTAGAATAGATAGACTATGCGTTGCAAGAAGGAACTGTTATGACTATATTGTTGTACCATCACGATGCGTTTTTGCGGGAATGCACCGCCACCGTGATTGCCCATGCCAGCGAAGGCCATGGAGTCGTCCTCGATCAAACCGTCTGTTATGCCACCAGCGGTGGCCAACCACACGACACTGGCACCATGAGCGTAGCGGGTAATACGTGGCAGATTACTGAAGTCAAAAAAACTCCCGACGGCATCGTACATACGCTTAGCGAGGGTGAATTACCGGCCGTCGGATCCACCGTCACCTGTGCGATTGATTGGGAGCGACGTTACCGCTTGATGCGTACCCATACCGCCTTGCATTTGTTGTGTGGCGTGGTCTTTCGCGATTATGGCGCTTTTGTGACCGGGGGCAACATGGATCTCGACGAAGGGCGGCTCGACTTCGAAATCACCGACTTTAGTAATGAGCTGGCGCAAACCATTGTCGAAAAAGTCAACGTGGAAGTGGCTGCCAATCGCCCGATTGAAGTCAACATCTTGCCCCGTGACGAAGCCTTTGCCATCCCCGATTTGATTCGCACCAAAATCAGCCTGTTGCCCGAAGGTATCAGCGAAGTGCGTACCGTCAATATTGTGGGGCTCGATTTGCAAGCCGACGGCGGTACCCACGTCGCCCACACGGGTGAAGTGGGGCAGGTCACCCTGCTCAAAACCCGCAGTAAAGGTGCTACCAACAAGCGGATTATCATAGGATTACAACCATGAGCGATGCATCAGTCAATCAATCCATTCAACAACAATTTGGGGCAGTGGCCGCCAATTACACTACTAGCACGGTGCATGCGAGTGGCGCCGATCTGCAAGGCTTGATTGCTACAGCCGGTTTGACCGGGCGCGAACGCGTGCTGGATGTGGGCTGTGGGGCTGGACATGTCACCATCGGGTTGGCCGCCCAGGCTTTGCATTTGACGGCGGTTGATTTGACGCAGGCCATGCTTGACCAGACCCAGGCCCAAGTCGAAAAACGGGGTTTGCACAATGTAACCATCCAAATAGCCGATGTGGCGGCCTTGCCCTTTGGCGATGCCTCGTTTGAGGTGGTGGTGTCGCGCTATGCGGCCCATCATTTTGCCGATCCGCTCCAGGCGTTGCGTGAGATCCAGCGAGTGTTGGTGCCCGGCGGGCGCTGGTTGTTGGTAGATGTGGTGTCGCCCCCCGCACCGATGGCCGATACCTATTTAAATACAGTAGAAATTTTGCGCGACCCCTCGCATGTCCGTGATCATAGTGTGGCGCAATGGCTGGATATGTGTGGTGCGGCTGGTATCCCCGCCCGCCACGTGCAGACCTGGTCGGTGCGCCTCGAATTTACCACGTGGGTGACGCGAATGGCGACACCTGCCCCCGAAGTGGCTCAATTGCAACGCTTGATGGCCAATGCGCCGGCCCACGTGCGCGATATTTTGGGGATTGAAGCGGACGGGAGCTTTCATATCGCCGTCGCCTTGATTGAAGGAGTGCGGGCATGAGTCGCTGGGCCACGATTCGACAGGGATTTTTGGCGACATTGGTGGTCTGGCCAGGGGTGGCGCCGTTTGGGATGGTCTATGCCGTTAGCGCCTTGTCGGCAGGACTAAGTTTCTGGGAAACGCTAGGCATGTCGCTCATCGTCTTTGCCGGTGCCGCGCAATTCACCGCCGTCGGGATGTTTGGCAGTGACGCGCACCCGTTTAGTATTATTGCGACGACGGCCATCATCAATGCCCGCCATTTGTTGTTGGCGGCCTCGACGGCCTCGTATATCCGCAAGTCGCCCACCTGGTTACGGGCGCTGGTGGCGTTCCAATTGACCGACGAAACCTACGCCGTGGGGGTGCAACACTTCAACCAGCATGGCGGCAACGCCTGGTTCCAACTAGGTTCGAATTTGAGTCTCTATGTGGTATGGGCGACGAGCACCATCATCGGTAGTTTGTTGGGCGCGTTGATCCCTAATCCGGCCGCCTTGGGGCTGGATTTAATCTTCCCGTTGACCTTTATCGCCTTTACGGTGCCGATGTTGCGCGACCGTGTCAATCTGGTGGTGGCGCTGTTGGCGACGATTGTTGCGGTAGTCACGGCGCTGGTATTGCCAGGCGGTTGGTATGTCTTGACGGCCGGAATTTTGGCGAGCGCCGTAGGGGCGTGGCTGGCACAGCGTCAACAATTAGTACAAAAGGAGCTTATCAATGAAAATTCCTGAGTTTGCACTAGAGCGCTATTTTGCGCGCTACGAATTTAGCACGCCCTATATTTTGTGTAGTTCTGACATCCAAGGGATGGCAATGCACGATTTGTTGGCACTGGCCGATGACGATGCGATGCAGCGCTGGCAATCGTTGACCCTCGGCTATACCGAGACCAATGGCTTGCCAGCCTTGCGGACTGCCATTGCCCAGCTGTATGACGGGATTGATCCCGACGAAGTGATTACCTTTGCCGGTGCCGAAGAGGCCGTGTTTATTGCTGCCAATGTGTTGCTGGGTCCTGGGGATCATATGATTAGCACCTGGCCCGGCTATCAGTCGCTTTACGAAGTAGGGCGAGCCGCCGGTGCCGATGTGACCTTGATTGAGTTGCGGCCTGAACAAGAATGGCGCCTCGACATCGATGAATTACGCCGAGCCATCCGCCCCAACACCAAGTTGATTTTGCTCAATACGCCCCACAATCCGACGGGGGCATTGATGAGCCACGACGATTGGCGGGCGGTGGTGGCGATGGCGCACGAGGCAGGGGCGGTGTTGTTTGCCGACGAAGTCTACCGCATGCTGGAATACAACCCCAGCGACCGCTTGCCGGCGGCTTGTGAATTGTCGCCGTCGGCGTTGAGCCTGGGCGTGATGTCCAAGGCCTTTGGGTTGGCAGGGTTGCGGATTGGCTGGTTGGTGGTGCGTGACGCAGTGCTACGGCAAAAACTGCTGGCCTACAAAGACTACACCACGATTTGCAATTCGGCTCCCTCTGAGGTGTTGGCGTTGATTGCGTTGCGGGCGTCACAACGGATGTTGATTCGTAGCCGGGCGATTGTGTTGCGCAACTTGCAGTTGTTCCACGAGGTGTGTTTACGCATGCCGGAGCGCTTGCAGATGGTGGCACCGCGGGCGGGGAGTGTGGCCTTTGCCCAGATTCACCATGCCAAACCGATTACCCAGATTGCCGAAGAATTGGCGGCGCAGGCCGGGGTGTTGATTTTGCCGGCGAGCGTGTATGGGTACCCGGGCAATTATTTCCGGGTAGGCTTTGGCAAAGCCGATTTCGATCAGGGCTTGGTGCGGTTTGAGGCATACCTACAACAACTGTGATAGGGAGGAGTAATAGATGTCGATTTGGTTGACCTATGCCGGGATGGCGGCAGTGACCTATGCCGCCCGGGCGATTCCCTTGCTGTTGTTGCGCAATGACCCGCCGCCGTGGCTGGCGTTGTGGTTGAAATATGTGCCGCCGGCGGTGTTTACGGCCTTGATTGTCCCCGCCGTGGTCACCCAAATGGGCGACTATGGGCGGGTGTTGCAGCTGGGGCCAGCAGTAGGCGCCGCGGTAGTGGGCGCCTTGGTGGCATGGCGGACCGCAAACGCCATTGTGACGGTGGGGGTGGGCATGGTGGCGTTTTGGTTGATACGCCTGGTGGTGGGCTAAGGTGCACGGTGCGATAGCACTGCCCTGCGCCCACCACTGCTGCGCGTAGGTGGATATGGCGGTGTGGGTACAGCGGTCAGGCGCCGTACTGTTTTTTACAAAAAGGAAAAACGATGGAATTACGCACAATTACCATTGGCGCGCGTGAAGGTGATTTGGGGCGGGGGGCGCAGGCTGCGCATGCCTTGCGTCAGCAGCTTGGTGAGGCTGGCTATGTGGTGCAGACCTTGCGGTGTACCCCCACCATGAATGGGTTTAATAGTTGTGCCGATTTGGTGAGTGTGGCCACGGGAATCGAAGCCCGGGCCCTCGATGACGGCTTTGATTATGCCACCTTGGGCGTCGTGCCCCGCGACCGTTTGGGGCAGCTGGCAGATGCCATGGCGGCCACGCAAGCGGTATTTGCCAGCGTCAGTCTGACGGCCAATGGGCTGGTCGATGATGCGGTGGTGCAATTAATGGCGCAGATGACGCATGACTTGGCGCGCAAAGTGCCGGGTGGGGTGGGGAATCTGCGGGTGGCGGCCTTGGCGATGGTGCCGGCGGGCAGTCCGTTCTTCCCGGCATCGTGGCACGATGGTGGCGCATCGTGGCTGGCGATTGGTCCCGAAGCGGCGGCCTTGGCGTGGCAAGTGACGCGGCCGTTGGTCGATATACCGCTTGATCATCCCGATCGTCCCTTGGCAGTGGCGGCAGCCTTGACGGCGCTAGCCCATGAGATTGTGGCGCACGATGCGCGGATGCGCGCCATCGCCCAACCGATTTGTGCGCAGTATGGCATCAATTATGCGGGCTGTGACTGGTCGTTAGCACCCCATCCCCACCCCGAGCGGAGCATTGCAGCCGCCATTGAGGCGCTGGCAGGGGTGCAGTTTGGTGATTGGGGTACGTTGGCGGCGGTGCGCGCGTTGACGGCGACGATTCGGGGCTGTGACGTGACTCAACTGGGGTTTTCGGGGATCATGTTGCCGGTGGTCGAAGACGCCACGTTGGCGCAACGCGCGCTGGATGGCCGCTATACCTTGCGTGATTTGTTGGCGTTTAGTGCGGTGTGTGGTACTGGGCTCGACACGATCCCATTGGCTGGTGATGTCGATACTGCGGTGCTGGCCGGGATTTACCGCGAAGTGGCCACGTTGGCGACGGCCTTGAAAAAACCACTCACGGCGCGCTTGATGCCCCTTGCTGGGCACACGGTGGGGCAAAAAACCCGCTTTGCCGAATTATTACCGGCGCCGTTAGCGCAGTTTTTTTGTGAGGCGCGGGTGTTGGCGTGATAATTAGTCGAGACGCAGCAAGGCTGCGTCTCGACTGTGCGTTCATTCCTCGATAGACGACACCCCCAGCACATGAACGTGCTGGGGGTGTCGTGTAACTGGTGGGTTACGGCGTGGCTGTAGGTGTACGTGAAAGATAGATTCCATACACATCTGGTCCGGCGACCGCGATACCTCCGTTGCGTAGCCCCACAATCGAACTAATATTGTCTGACGCAATTGCGACACCATCAGTTACTGCCGGGGTAAACTTAATGTAGAGTTTATTGCCCCACGCCACAATCTTCCCATCTGCTCTGACAGCCAATGAACATTCGCGCCCTGCAGAGACACTCACCAAATCCACCGCAGTGGAGGGAATCGTCAATTGTCCCATCGAGTTGCTACCCCAGCCAACCACGCGACCGCTGCTCAACAAGGCTAGGCTATGGTTTTTGCCGGCACTGACTTGGACAACGCCCGTGAGTCCAGGCGGTACGGTTGCTTGACCTGCGTCATTACTTCCCCATGAAGCCACGGTGCCATCGCCTTTGACTGCGACGACATGGAAGTCGCCACCGTCGATTTGCACCACATCGGTCAAGGCTGGGTACCCCAATTCGCCTTTACTGTTCTTGCCCCAACCAATAATCGATCCATCGCTGTCTTTGACGGCAAAGGCAAAGCGGGCACCAGCTCCAATGG
>CAISXI010000072.1 GCA_903889425.1 uncultured Roseiflexaceae bacterium
CCTTTTTATACAAATAGAGCATGATACAACTCACACCACACAATCCCTATGAGATTATACTAGAGCACCCGTTCATGGCCGCAGCCGGCAGCCTCGGCTTTGGCGTGCATACTGCCGCCACCGTCCAGCAGGTGCAACCCGCCGCCCTCATCACCCCCAGCATCACCATGGCTGGGCGCAGTCCCAATGGCCCCAACACGCTACACGAACACCGCGGCGGCTTGCTGTATGCCGAGCCGTGGCACGACCCCGGCGTGCAATGGGTGGGGCGACGTGCCACGCCTGTCTGGGCCACTTGGACCATCCCCGTGATTGTGTCGCTGGCCGGCGATGACGCCGAAGTGGTGCAGGCCATCCGCGAGCTCGACCAAGTCGAGGGGGTGGCCGGGTTCGAAGTGGCGTTGGCGCCCAGTCAACTCAGTTGCGAGGCCTTGCTCCAACAAATGCGGCGGGCTGCCACGTTGCCCTTGTGTATCAAAATCCCTTTGGCCGACCCACACCTGTTGTTACCGCTGGTGGCACAGTGTGCGGCGGCCAACGTCGATGCCCTGACGTTGTGTGGAGCACCGCGGGTGGCCACCGGCGGCTACCTCAGCCCGGCCTTCTTCCCGTTGGTGTTGTACGCCTGCCAGACCATTGCGCCCCACACCACTCTGCCCATCATGGCGTGTGGTGGTATCAACGATTACGCCAGTGCCAGCGCCTGTCTCAACGCCGGCGCCACTGCCATCCAAATCGGTAGCTTGTTGTTACGCGACCCTGATGCCATTAATGGCCTACGGGCTCAGACGCGAATCTGACCTTCGCCTTGCACCACCCATTTGTAGGTGGTTAGTTCACGTAGGCCCATCGGTCCACGCACATGCAGTTTTTGGGTGCTAATCGCAATTTCGGCACCGAGCCCCAATTGACCACCGTCGTTGAAGCGGGTCGAGGCATTGACCATCACGGCGGTGGCATCGACATGATGCACAAAATGCGCGATGGCGGTGGGGTTTTCGCTGATAATCACTTCCGTATGGCCGCCATGTTCACCAATATGCACAATCGCCTCGTCGATATCGGCCACGATATGCATCGTGGCAATCAGCGCCATGTATTCGGTGTCGTAGTCGTCGTCACCCATGGCGACGATACGGTCATCGGCGATGGCAGCGCTGGCGAGGAGCTGGAGTACTTCGGGGTCACACCGTAGTTCCACCCCTTGAGCCAATAGCGCATTGGCTACTAGTGGCACCATCTGGGGGGCGGCAGCCCGCTCAATCAGCACCACGTCGAGTGAATTACAGACACTAGGGCGTTGCACGCGCCCGTTGACGACGATGTCACGCACGTAATCGGGGTTGGCAGTGTGATCAATATAGGCATGCACGATGCCGATGCCTCCTACAATCACGGGCATGGTGGCGTGCTCGACACAAAACCGGTGCAGGGCGGCGCCGCCGCGGGGAATCACCACGTCGACATATTTGTCGAGCTTGAGCAGTTGTTCGACCAAGCCCCGATCGGGGTCGGCAATTACCTGCAAGGTATCGGCGGGCAATTCTGCCGCCACCAAGGCCCGTTGCAACAGCGCCACAATAGCCGCACACGAGGCGGCAATTTCTTTGCCCCCCCGCAAAATAGCGGCGTTGCCTGATTTGAGACACAACGTCGCCACATCAAAGGTCACATTGGGGCGGGCTTCATAAATCACCGCCACTACGCCCAATGGTACGCGTACTTTGTGCCAGCGCAGATTGTTGGGCAATACCCCTTGTGCAAATATTTCGCCTACCGGGTCGGGTAGGGCAATCACGGTGGCAATGTCGGTGGCGATGGCCTGTAGGCGTTGGGGGGTGAGCAGCATGCGGTCGAGCAAGGCAGGGCGCAAGCCGGCGGCTTGGGCGTTTTGCATGTCGATGGCATTGGCGGCCAAAATCGCCGTTTGCTCGCCAGGGTCGTTGAGATACTCAGCGATTTTGGCTAAGGCCAGATTGCGCTGGGCGGTGGTTGAGGTGGCAATGGTGCGGGTGGCAGCCCGGGCTCGTTTGGCCATGGCAAGGATGTCAATCGTGGTCATCATTCTCTCACTTCAGCACGGGCTATCAACACCATATCATCACGGTGAATCGCTTCAGAACCATAATCGTAGCCCAACAAATCGGCAATCGCCGGCGAGCGTTTGCCCATAATCCGGCGCAAATCGACGGCGGCGTATTGGGTCAAACCGCGGGCGATTTCGCTTTCGCCATGATAAATCCGCACCGTCTGACCACGCTCAAACTCACCTTCGACTGCCGTAATCCCTGCCGGGAGCAGGCTTTTGCCGTGGGTGGTGATTGCCGTAGCGGCACCGTTGTCGACAGTGAGTTTACTATTGCGGGCTGTCTCCGCCAAAATCCAGCGTTTGCGCCCTTCGAGATGATTACTTTTGGCGGGGAAACGAGTTCCGATGGCATCGCCACTCGTTACCCGGGTGATGACCTCGGCGAGGGCGCCGGGGGCAATCACCACCGCGACACCGCTTTTGGTAGCCAGGTCAGCCGCTTGGATTTTGGTAATCATGCCACCGGTACCCCGGCTACTGCCCGTACCACCCGCCAACGCATAGATGGCGGGGGTAATGTCGTGGACCGCGGGGATGAGAGTGGCAGTGGGGTTGCTACGGGGGTCAGCGGTATACAGACCATCGATGTCTGTGACGATGATGAGCAAATCCGCGTCAACGAGGTTGGCAACCAGCGCCGACAAATTATCGTTGTCACCGACCTTGATTTCATCGACGGCGACGGCATCGTTTTCATTGATAATCGGCAACACGCCATGCACAAAACAAGTGAGCAAGGTATTGCGGGCATTGAGATAACGATTGCGGTCACTCAAATCAGCTTTGGTAAGCAGGGTTTGTCCTACGGGCACACTATAAAGCTCAAACATTTGTTGGTACAAATGCATGATATAGCTTTGACCGACGGCGGCCAGCATTTGTTTTTGGGCGATGTCACGCGAGCGCGTTTGCAATGCGAGGCGCTCACGACCGGCAGCCACGGCGCCAGAGGTGACGAGGATGACCTCGTGGCCAAGTTGGCGTAGATGCGCCAATTGGCGCACAAAATCGACCATGCGCGGGCGATGTAAGCGCTCGCTCCCCGCCGTCAGTACATTGGTTCCGAGCTTCACCACCACGCGCATGGATTTACCTTATGTATTCATGCCTCAAAGTTATGGCTTACTGCACCAATCGATAGCCGACGCCCCATTCTGTCAACAACAAGCGTGGTGACCGGCCAGCGTTGGGCTCGATTTTGCGGCGCAAATGCCACATATAGACCTTGAGGTAATCTTGATCGTGTTGTGAATCCTCACCCCACACTGCCCGTAGCAATGTATCGTGTGGCACGACACTGCCTACATTATCTGCTAATACCGATAATAATGCATATTCGGTGGGCGTCAAATCGACATTGTTGCCATTGACCGCTACTTTGTGGGATTGGGTATCAATAATAATCTCGCCTTGACCGACCACACGTACTGATTGGGAGGCATTGCTCCGGCGCAACAAGGCGCGCACCCGTGCCAATAATTCGTCCATGTCAAATGGTTTGAGCATGTAATCATCGGCACCACAATCGAGTCCCATCACCACATCACGTGATTGCGTACGGGCCGTAAGCATCAATACTGGCACCGTATTGGCATCTTGGCGAATGCGCTGACAGACATCGCGACCGTCCATTTCGGGCATCATTACGTCTAGCACAACCAAATCAGGTGGGGCAATCGCAATTTGATTTAGACATTCGGCACCATTGCTGGCTTCACGCACAACATATCCTGCATTACTAAACAATAAGTTTAATAATTTGCGTAGACCCGGTTCGTCGTCGACCACCAAGATACTTTGTTGTTGTGTCATCATGTTACTCCTAAATCTAATTATTCTGTATTGGAATGATATAAATACCACTCATCAATCGCGCAAATTATCGGCGAATATGCAGGTTTTATTGGTAGTACTAGTGTACCACGCAAATAGTTAAAATGGAACTGCAACAACACAATATTAGGGTTGATTTGTAGTATTTTGCAATATTATCCTAACACTATCAAAACTGCGTCTGCACCGCATGGTGCAGACGCAGTTGTACAGACGCAACAGAAGGAGAGCCGCAACAGGTTGCAGCTCTCCTTCTTTCACGGATTGGTTTGTAAGCGCCGCACAAGTTCAACCGTGTCGGCAGTGGTCAACGTACCCACATACACGTAGCGGATGTTGCCTTGGGTATCGAGGAAATAGCTCACCGGAATCGGTGAGATTTGGTATTTCCGCGAAATTTCACCCGTGGTATCAAACACAACCGGGTACGTCACGCCGTATTTTTTGACAAAATTCGCCACATCGGCATCACCAGCAGCACCGAGCGCTTCTTGGTGACGCAGATTTATCCCCACAAATTCCACCCCTTGAGACTGCAATTGGAGGTAGGCGGCTTCGAGAGCGGGGGTTTCGGCTTTGCATGGCTCACACCACGTCCCCCAAAAGTTCACCATGACAACTTTGCCTTTGAGATCGGCTAATTGTAACTCACCACCACCAAGGAGCGGGAGCACAAACGCCGGGGCGGGGCGGTTGGTTTCGGCGGCAGCCGGCATCACGGGGGGCGCCATGCGGCCACTAATGACCCACACAATCGCCACAATCACCAGCCCAATCAGGCCACCAAGGATTACCATCACCAATTCACGGCGGACCGGGTTAGCATCAGCGCTCGGTGCGGAATTCACGTGTAGCTCCGCCGGTGGTGGTTGCATCACCAGCCCCAGCGAGCGGTCATACAAATAGCGGCGCCGTGCATCACACAGGGTATCGCGCATCTCCTCGAATTCGGCAATCCGTTGCATTGCCAGATTCAGCAACTCACCACTCGGGTCGTTTTGGATATCGGCACGGAAGCGCGCCGTCACGACCTCGCACGCCGCCACGATATCGTCTTTCGTTGCGTCAACGGCAATACCGAGTGTTTCGTAGTAGGTTGGGCGCGTTGTCATCTGATATCCTTTTGATTCAAGGGTGAACCATGCTTACTTCTTGATTTGGGCAATCAACTGCGTTGCCCGAATGGCAAACGGTGAATCACTTGCCACCAAGGTAGTGATTTTTTGCCAGGTTGCAATGGCTTCTTCGGTTTGACGTGGCGTTGATTCAGCCAAACAAAATCCGAGGTTCAACAATACCCGCGGTTGTTCACTATCGGGGATTTGGGCAAGTGCTTTGCGTATTTGTTGCAAGCCAGCCGTCGATTCGCCTTGGTTGTTGGTCCCATTGCCATAAAAGCACCGACTCGCGCCCAAATCGGCTTCGACCACCACATTACTCGGATCAAACGACAAGGCTTTGGCATAGGCGTCAGCCGCCAATTGCCAACGCACAATCCGGCTTTGGTAGAGTGGGCTGCCTGGTTGTTGCTCACGCACAATCTGCACACTGTTGTAGAGTTGATTGCCATACTCCACCCATGCTTGAATGCTGGTGGGGTTGGCCACTGTGGCCGCCCGGGCATCGATAATAGGTTGCTCAAATTGATCGGCCGCGGCGGCGGCACGTGCCACCGGTTGCACGTCGTTGCCTTCCGCCACTCGCTTGCCACCGTCAGTGATAATAAACGTAAACAACACAATTGCCAGCGGTAAGGCAATTGCGAGCACCAACGAGATTTGGCGCTCACCGGACGTCATGCGCCCTTTACGAATGGGAGTAGCGTCGAATTCAGGAACACGCTCTTGGCGCGTCGCCGCCGGCAATGGACGATAATCGTAACTTGGTTCAAGCGCCACCGGCAAGGCCCGCGCGACGACATCCGTGATACCAGCATCATAAGCCGCCCGCATCGTGGGGTCACCAACAATCGCATACGCTTGGTCGAGGGCCGTGGCCCGCTCGTTGGCCAAATCACGCAATTCATCGCTTACCCCTTGTAAGCGGGTCGGGTCATATGCCACCCGCAGGCGCTGATAGGCAGCATCAATGCTGGCCTGATCAGCGTCACGCGGAACC